>NZ_JBEORU010000017.1:0-129062 GCF_040302465.1 Micromonospora sp. NPDC126480 | reverse complement strand
ACGATCACCACCGCCACCGCAGTCCTACCGCACAACCCCACCGACCTGCTCGGCACGATAGGCCACGCCGTCCTGGCCGACCTACTACCCGCACGGCGCCGCCCCCGCGTCAAAGCCCGCTCCCGCAAAAACCCGACCAGCAAACACAGCCCGAACACCGCCCAACATCCCGCAACCACACAGACGTACACCTTCCACGCCGACATCACAATCTTCGAAAAAGGGCTTGCCTCCCGGTCACGGCGCTAAACGCAACGGTGTTGATGCGGTACCGACGTGTCGATCTTCTGCTGCGCGTCGAGATCGCCCGACTCCGGGCGGCCGCCTGCCGGCGAGTCCACGGTCACGATGAACACCTTCGTTTCGAGTCCGTTCGCGGAACTGAGGTTGCGGGACCGAATTCGGTGGCGGCGGTCGCAGCGGCCGTGTCAACCTGCGAACGGCGCACCGCCGCACTCCGGTGGAGGGCGTCGGGCGCAACGACTACGACGAGGAGTGACGATGCGAGCAGATTCCACGCTCCGGACCCTGGACCGTCCTACCGTGGAGTTCTGCCTTGGCGTTGTTGAACCTCGGAATCGTCGCCCATGTTGACGCCGGAAAGACCAGCCTGACCGAACGCCTGCTCTACGAGGCGGGCGCCGTGTCCCAGTTGGGCAGTGTCGACGCCGGCACGACGCGGACCGACTCGATGGAGTTGGAACGCCGACGCGGCATCACCATCCGGGCGGCCGTCACGTCGATCGCGATCGGCGATCTGCGCGTCAACCTGCTGGACACCCCCGGCCACCCGGACTTCATCGCGGAGGTCGAGCGGTCGCTGGCCGTGTTGGACGCCGCCGTGCTCGTGGTGTCGAGCGTGGAGGGGGTCCAGCCGCAGACCGTCGCCATCTGGCGGGCGCTGCGCCGCATCAACGTACCGACGGTGTTCTTCCTCAACAAGGTGGACCGCCGCGGTGCCGACGTCGACCGGGTGCTGGCCCAGGTTCGCCAGCGGCTCGGAGCGCGTCCGGTCATGCTCACCACGGTCGTCGGTCAGGGCGGTTGCGGCGCCCGGGTGCGGGCCGTGGGCCTCGACGCCGAAGCGGTGGTGGAGGCGGTGGCGGAGGTCGATGACGCGGTCGCCGCGCGGTGGTTGGCGGACGAGCCGGTGCGCGTTCGCGACGTCCGGCGTGCGGTCCGGCACGCGGTACGCCGCGCCGAGGTCAGCCCGGTGGCGTGCGGCTCGGCGATCACCGGCGCCGGCGTGCGGCAGCTGTGCCGCCTCCTTGCCGACCTGCTGCCGCGTGGCGAGGAGCGGGACGGGCCGCTGGCGGGCACGGTCTTCGCCGTCGATCGGGACGGGCACGGCCGGCGGGCCTGGCTGCGGCTGTGGTCCGGGCAGCTGCGCGTACGGGATCGGGTTCGCCTCTCCGGAGCCCGCCCGCAGACGGTGACCCAGATCGCCGTCATCGAGCCCGACGGCGTCCTGGTGCGCCCCTCGGTGTCCGCCGGGCAGATCGCCGCGGTGCGCGGCGTGTCGGCCCGGATCGGCCAGCACATCGGGGACCCGCCGCGGCGGCACGGCTACCGGTTCCCGCCGCCGACCAGGCAGGCGGTCGTCGAGCCCGTCGAACCGGACCAGCGCCTGGCGATGTTCGCCGGCCTGGCCGAACTGGCTGACGAGGACCCGTTGGTGGACCTGCGGCTGGACGAGCAGCAGGCGGAGGCGGTGATCCGCCTGCACGGCGAGGTCCAGAAAGAGGTGCTGGCGGCCCTCATGGAGGACCGGTACGGCGTCCGGGTGCGCTTCTCCGGCACGCTGACCGCCTGCATCGAACGGGTCGCCGGCACCGGCGCCGCCGAGGAACGGGCGAAGGAGCGCGGCAACCCGTACCTTGCCGGGCTGGGGCTGCGCATCGCGGCCGCCCCGGTCGGGCACGGTGTCGAGTTCCGCCCCGGTGTGGAGCCAGGTCGGCTCCCGCCGGCATTCGTCGCCGCCACGGAGGAGGGCGTACGGGCCGCGCTCCGGCAGGGCCGGCACGGCTGGCCGGTCACCGACTGTACGGTCACCATGACGGCCTCCCGGTACTGGCCGCGGCAGAGCAGGCCGCACCAGAAGTTCGACAAGTCGATCTCGACCGTGGCGGCGGACTTCCGCAATCTCGCCCCGGTCGTGGTCGCCGCGGCGCTGCGCCAGGCCGGTACCCGGGTGTGCCAACCGATCGAGCGGTTCGACGTCAACCTTCCCCAGCATGCGGTGGAGACGGTGCTGGCGCTGCTCGCCCGGCTCGGAGCGATCGTCCAGAACACCGCCTTCGCCGGCGGGTACCTCGAGGTGAGCGGCACCCTGCCGTCGACGCGGGTCCCGCGGGTCGTCGCTGCGCTTCCCGACCTCACCGGTGGCGAGGCCGTCCTGACCACCACCTTCGACCACTACGCGCCGGTCACCGGCGAGGACCCGCCGACGGTGCCCCGGCGCGGACCCGATCCGGACGACCGGGAGGCGTGGTTCCGTGCCGTACCCCGATAGGCCGCTCGGGACGTCGCGGCATGACGTCGACGCGGTCACGGCGCCGGTTGTGGCGCTGCGGCCGGCCCCCGTTTGGCCCGCTGGATCTGTTGGTAGACGCGGGTCCGCAGTTCGGTGAACCGGGGCAGGGCCCGGGTGGTGAGCTGATCGCGCTCCGGTGGGAGGTCGATGACGAGGTCCTCCTGCACCCGGGTCGGGGAGTTCGACAGGACGAGTACGCGCTGGCCCAGATACACCGACTCATCGATGTCGTGCGTCACGAAGACCGTCGAGATCCCGCGAGCCAGGTGCAGCTCGCGTACGAGGTCCTCGAGGTCCGCGCGGGTCTGGGCGTCCACCGCGGCGAACGGCTCGTCCATGATCAGCACTTCGGGTCGGTACGCGATGGCACGGGCGATCGCCACGCGTTGCTGCATGCCGCCGGAGAGCTGCCACGGATGGCTGCGCGCCGACTGCGGCAGCCCGACCGCCTCGAGGGCGTCGGTGACGATCCGGTCGCGTTCGGCGCGGGAGAGCTTCTTGTGGCGCAGCGGGAGCTCCACGTTGCCCCGGACGGTCAGCCACGGGTAGAGGCTGCGGCCGTACTCCTGAAAGACCACGGCCATGGCCGGGCTCGGGCCGGTCACCGGCGACCCGTCCATCTCGACGAGGCCGCTGGTGGGCCGGAGCAGTCCGGCCAGGCACTTCAGCAGTGTGGTCTTCCCGCATCCGGAGGGCCCGACGATGCACACCAGTTCGCCGGGTTGCATCGTGAAGCTGAGGTCGCCGATCGCCTCGACGTCGCCCGCGGCGGAGGAGTAGACCTTCCGCAGGTGCTCGACCCTCAGCAGGGGGCTCCCGTCAGGCACGAGAAATCTCCTTCATTCCGTGGTACCAGCGCAGGACGCGTCGCTCGACCAGGCCGAAGACCACAGCGAGGAGGACGCCGATGAGGCCGAGCAGGAGGATGCCGCTCCACATCTCGGCGACGAGGTAGTTCCGCTGGAAGTAGGCGATCCGGTAACCGAGGCCGGAGGACGACGCGAACATCTCCGAGATGACCATGAGGATCAGCGCGACCGACAGCGCTTGCCGTACGCCGGTCATGATGCGCGGACTGGCCGCCGGGAGCACGACCGACCACAACCGTTCCCGCCGGGGGATGCGGAACGAGTCCGCGGTTTCCAGCATCACGCTGTCGGTCGCCCGGACGCCTTCGACCGTGTTGAGCAGGATCGGCCAGATGGCGCCGGACACGATGACGACGACCTTCATCGTGTCGGTGATGCCGAGCAGGAGCATCGCGACCGGAATCAGCACCGGCGGTGGAATCGCGCGGAAGAACTCGAGCAGCGGCTCGAGGGTGTCGCGTAGCCGGCGGAGCGAGCCGATGACGACGCCGGCGGCGACGCCGAGGACGATCGAGGCCAGGAGTCCGAGGCCGAGGCGGTACAGGCTCGGCAGGACGTCGTCGACGAAGGCCGGGCCGATCCAGGTGCGCCGGAACGCGTCGAGAATCGTGAGTGGACCGACGAGGAACCGGTTGGTCGACCGGGTGGACCACGCGCTCCAGAGCACCACGATCAGGACGGGCAGCCCGAACCCGAACGAGACGTTCACGGCGATGCGGGTCACCAGGCCGCGCGGGCGGGCGTCTGTCGCGCGAAGGGCGGTCATCGGGCCTCCTCCGAGAGCACCGACTGGTGCCAGGCCAGCGAGCGGCGTTCGACGAAGCGGAACACGACGTTCACCGCGACGCCGAGGAGCCCGGTGACCACGACGAGGCCGTACAGGCCGACGGTGTCCCCGGCGGAGCGGGAGAGCTCGATCGAGCGCCCGAGGCCGGGGTTGCCGATCACCATCTCCGCGGTGACGGCGAGGATGAGCGCCACCGTCGCGGCGAGGCGCAGACCGGTCATCAGGTACGGCAGGGCGGTCGGGAGCACGAGGTACCGCAGGCGTTGGGCGCGGGTGAGGCCGAAACCTCGCGCAGTGTCCCGGGCGACGGTGTCGACGTCGGCGATACCGTAGATCACCTGAACGAACACCTGCCAGAACGCGGCGTAGACGATGATGACGAGTGCGGCGCGCATCTGCAGGCCGAACATCAGCACGGCGAGGGGGATCAGCGCGACCGACGGCACCGGTCGTAGGAACTCCACCGTCGTGTGCGTCGCGCGACGCAGGAACGGCACCATTCCGATCCCCGTTCCCAGCACGACCGCGGCGAGCGTCGCCACGGCCAGGCCGACTGCCCACGACGTCATGGTTAGTCGGACTCGCCGCCAGAACGCCAGGTCGCGGACCTCCTGCACCAGCCACGCGAGCACGTCGGTGACGTACGGCAGGTACTGCGGGTCGACCAGTCCCAGCCGGGGGACCAGTTGCCAGACGGTGAGGAACCCCAGCAGGCCGCCGGCGCCCAGCAGAACCTTGCGCACGGCCGGCTACTGCTGCTGGATGAGCCGGTCGAAGTCGGGTTGCCGGTCGAGCACGCGGTACTTCTGGGCGAGCGTCGCCAGTTGCTCCAGGCCGGCCCGGTCGAGTTCCCACCCGAATGCCGGGAGCCGCAGGGAGTCCGCGACCGCTTCCGGGAGCTTGAGGTTGTCCTTGATGGCCTGGCGCAGGTCCGCGTCGTTGGCGGGGTCCGCGGCCCAGGTGAGTGTCTCCTTCATGGCGGCAGAGAAGTCGGTGACCAGCGCCGGGTCGGACTCCTTCAGCTTGCTCGACGTGATCGTGGTGAGGGTGGCGAGGCCGGGGACCGTGGCCTGGTACGGCTCGACCACGAGGGCGTCGCCGCGCTCACGCAGCTGGGTGATGAACGGCTCGGTCACCCAGGCGGCGTCGATGTTGCCGGCCGCCAGTTGGGCCGGGGCGTCCGGGAAGGCGACCTCGACGAACTGGATCCTGGTGGGGTCGCCGCCGTCCTTCTCGACGGCTGCCATGATCGTGACGTCGCCGGCCGCTCCGAGGCTGTTGACCGAGACCTTGCGTCCCGCGAGCTGGGCCGGCCGGGTGATGCCGGACTTCGCCGAGGCCACCACGGCGTTGATGTCGTCACCGTCGGCGTAGGACGACGCGTAGTTGCCGACGATCACCACACCGAGGTTCTGCAGGTCGGCACGGAACGGGCCGAACGGCTGCCCGATGGCGAAGTCGATGTCGCCGTTGATCAGCGCCGGAATGGCCTGCGCGCCGCCCTGCGCGGGCTGGACCTCCACATCGAGTCCTCGTTTCCGGAAGATGCCCGCTTCGATGCCGCCCCACAGCGCGGCGGTCTCACTGATGGGAAGGGCCGCCACGCGTACCTTCCGCAGGTCGCCGCTCGCCTGGTCGGACGGAGCGGTGGCATCGGAATCCGTACAACCCGTCAGGGCGATGACGACGCCGGCGAGAGCGGCGAGGGCGGTGACCTTCTTCATGGACGAGCCCTTCCGTGCGCGGCGTGGTGCATCGTGGGAAGTGCGGGCCGGCGAGTGAGTGGGCCATCCGACCGCGCCGATCAGCGTCGTGCAGAGGGCATCGATTGTCAAGAATTCTGATATGGCCACTGGCATTGATTCAGGTCGCGTCACCTCATCGTGAAAGTCCTCTGATAACTGTCTTGACGAGCGACGATTTTGTGACCAAACTGTTCGGTTGGTTGTGTGCGCCGGCGGAGGGAGCGACGACTTGGCGATCGTGATCGCGGGAGCCGGGATCGGTGGCCTCACCACCGCGCTCAGCCTGCACCAGGCCGGGTTCCGTGACATCACCGTCTATGACCGCGCTACCGCGCTGCGCCCACTCGGCGTCGGGATCAACCTACTTCCGCACGCCGTCCGTGAGCTTTCTGAACTCGGCCTTCGCGACCGCGTGGAAAGGCTGGGCGTCGCGCCTGGCTCGCTGGCCTATTACAACCGGCACGGTCAGCAGATCTGGCGCGAACCGCGCGGCCTGGACGCGGGATATCGCTGGCCGCAGTTGTCCGTGCACCGCGGCCGGTTCCAGATGGAACTCCTCGCCGCGGTGCGGGAACGGCTGGGGGCCGCTGCGGTACGCACCGGGCACCGGCTCGTCGGCGTGCGGAACGGTGTCGCGCGCTTCGAGACGGCAGCGGGGGAGGTGGGCGTCACGGCCGACCTGGTCGTCGGAGCGGACGGCATCCACTCGGCGCTGCGCCGGCAGCACCAGCCCGGTGAGGGAGCGCCGGTATGGAACGGGCTGACCCTGTGGCGGGGGACGGCACGTGCGCCCGGATTCCTGGACGGGCGAACCATGATCATGGCGGGGGACGCGGAACAGAAGTTCGTCGCGTACCCGATCGGCCCGGATCTGATCAATGTCGTCGCCGAACGGCGCGGTCCCGGCTTCGCCGGGCCGAACGCCGACTGGAACCGGGCGGTCGACCCCGCACCGGTCATCAGGCTCTTCGAGAAGTGGCGCTTCGCGTGGCTCGACGTGCCGGACCTGTTGCGCGCCGCCGACGAGATCCTCGAATATCCCATGGTGGACCGCGACCCGATCGACAGCTGGACGCACGCGAACACGACCCTGCTCGGGGACGCGGCGCACCCCATGTACCCGAACGGCTCCAACGGGGCGTCGCAGGCGATCCTGGACGCCCGTACGCTCGCCTTCCACCTCGCCACCGCGTCGACGGTTCGGCAGGCGCTCGACGCCTATGAGGCGGACCGGCGGCCGGCGACCACCGCGCTCGTGTTGAGCAATCGGCGGCAGGGCCCGGAACAGGTGATGGTGCTCGCCCACGAGCGCGCGCCGGACGGGTTCGCGCACATCCACGACGTCATCCCGCCGGAGGAGCTCACCGAGATCGCCACCGGCTACAAGAAGGCGGCCGGCTTTCTGCCCTCGGCTCTCAACGAACGGGCTTCGCTGACGCCGACGGTCTTCACGGGCATCCTGCCGTGACCCGCCCGGAAGCGACGGACCTGGACGCCGCCCGACTGGCGTCGGTGATCTCGCCGCTGCGCCGCACGCTGCTCGCCGCCGCCCGGGCCGCCGAGCACCTGCCGGAGATCCCGGACGCGCAGATCGAGATCGTCCGGGCGCTGCCCCGCGGAACCGTGTCCACCCCCGGCGAGCTCGCCGCACGACTGCGGCTCAGCCGCTCGACGGTCAGCAACCTCCTCACCGCCATGGAGGGCAACGGTCTCGTCGAGCGCCGCCCCCGTCCCGGCAACCTGCGCCACGTGGACGTCCTCGCCACCGCGAAGGCCCTCGACCTGTTCGACCGCTTCGACCTCGCGAGCGGAAACCTGGTCGCCCGCGCCGCGGCCACCCTGTCGGAGGAGGACCGGTCCGCCCTCGCCGCCGCGGTGCCCGCGCTGGAACGCCTGCGCGACGCCCTCACGCAAGCCAAGGACGTTCCATGAGTACGCCGTCACGGCCGCCGTCGCACCGCGCCGACCGGGGCATCTGCCACGCCGACCTTCGCCCCCGCTGCGTCGACCTGCCGGTCGGGACCCCGTGAGTGCGCCGGCGGTTCCCGGTCTGGAGGCCGCCTTCGACGTGGCGGCCCGGCTCGGCACGCTGGAGGACCATGGGGTGACCCGCGCCGGTCACCGCCGCGTCGTGCCCGTCGTCGGCGGCCAGGTCACCGGCCTCTTCGAGGCTGACATCCTCCCGGGCGGCGCCGACCGGCAGCTGGTCCGCCCCGACGGCGCGGTCGAGATCGACGCGCGCTATTCGGCGCGCACCGCCGACGGCGGCCACGTCGACATCCGTACGGTCGGCGTCCGCAGTGGCCGCCCGGAGATCCTGGCCGCGTTGCTACGCGGCGACGCGGTGGACGTCTCCGAGTACTACTTCCGCCTGTGCGTCCGACTGGAGACCTCGGTGCCCGCGCTGGCGGTCCTGGAGCAGTGCGTCTTCGTGGCGTCCGCGATCCGCGAGGGCGACCGGGTGCGCTACACCGCTTACCGGGTCACCTAGCCGCAGGGCGATGGAGGCGGCCGACATCGCCACCCGACGGCGCCCCGGCGCACCTGCCCGGGCCCGGCGCCAGCTGGCGCCGGGCCCGGGCAGTGCCGCGCTCAGGGGCTGGTGCAGGTGATGTCGCTGGCCGGAGTGGCGCCGTCGCCGGTGGCGGTGAACCCGAAGGTGGTCGAGGCGTTCACGCCCACGGTGCCGTTGTAGGGGGCGTTTCGCACCGTGATGGTGCCCGTGGTGCCGGTGTTGGTGCCGTTCCAGAGGCTGCTGATGGCCTGGCCGCTGGCCAGGGTCAGCCGTACGGTCCAGCCGTTGATCGTGGTGGCGGTGTTGTTGGCCACGGTGACCTCGGCCTGGAAGCCGCCGGGCCAGCTGTTGACCGTGCGGTAGGTGGCGACGCAGCTGGTCGACGGAGGTGGCGTGGTGGGCGGCGTGGTCGTGGGGGGCGTGGTGGTGGGCGGCGTGGTTGTCGGGGGCGTGGTGGTGGGCGGCGTGGAGGAGAACTGGGTGAAGAACCTCCAGATCTCTCCCGAGGTCCAGGTCCTGGAGTCGTTGGGGCTGGACGATCCGTCGACCGGGCTGGGGGTGTGGTCGCCGTCGAACGCGGCCCACTGCACGGGGTAGCCGGTGCGGCAGCCGGAGTAGGTGGTGGTGATGTGGGTCAGGCTGCCTCGGTTCGGCTCGGGCGGGTTCTGCGCGGTGCAGCCGTTGTTCCTGACGAACGTGTCGCGCAGCGATCGGCCCTGGGAGATGTTCAGCACGCTGTCGTAGGTGCCGTGGATGCCGAAGTACGCCACGGGCTGGGTACCGCCGTTGCATCCGCTGAGGTTGGCGCCGGCCAGGACCGCGACCGCCCGCACGGCGGTGGGCCGGGCGCAGGCCACGGCATAGCTCATGGCCCCGCCGTAGCTGAATCCGAGCACGAAGCGCTGGGTCGTGTCGACGCAGAGGTCGTTCTCGATCTGCCGGGAGATGTCGTCGAAGAGGGTCACGTCCCGACCGTTGGTGTTGGCCCAGCCGGCGTTGAGACCCTGGGGCGCCACGAAGATCGCGCTGTTGTTCGCCAGTGGCGCAAGCCCGTAGTAGCCGGCTGAGGCGACGTTGCTGGCCGAGCCGTTGAGCCAGTGGAACCCGACGATCAGCCGGTAGGGGCGGTTTCTGTCGTACCCGTCCGGGATCCGCAGGATGTAGCTGCGGCTCTGTCCGCCGCTTTGAATCGTGCGCGTACCGCTGGTGAGCGTGGGGGCCTTGCCGCAGCCTGCGGTCGTGGCGAGGGTGCCGTTCGTCGCGGCCACCGCCGCGTCGCCGAAGCCCATGCTCCGCGCGCCAACGGCGGTCACCGCGAGGAGAACCGCGGCGGCCGAGATGGATGAGAGAAGGCGTCTCCGTTTCATCGCTGCTTGACTCCTTGCCGTTGGTCATCGTGTGCCGGTGGTGTGGTGCGAGACCGACCCCGGTGACTACCGACCGCCCTCCGCCGACCGGCGGTCGGCGGGTAATGGCGGCGTTCTCCGGCGTCGCCTGGTGGGTACGGCGCAGCCCGTTCCACTCCGACCGGCATGCTCCTGTGGTCCGGGCCCGGCGTACCCGCGGGTGCGGCCGCCTGTCGGCGCCGGGATCGTCCGCGGCGGCACGGAGGCGGGGCAGGTGGCCGCACCGGGTCGGCCGGCCACCGCTCGTGGTCGGCCTGGCACCCGCGCAGCGCCCGGACTGGTCACCCTCCGGCGAGGCGGTGGGGTCTGCCCCTCGGCGCGCCTCGCCCGTTTGATCGAGGTGATCGCGAGCGTGCCCTTCGCCCGCGCGCCGAAGATAGCATGTTATCGATAACAAGTTCAATCGGTCAGCTGCTCACCACGTATCTGAGCAGACGGCGACGAGGAGTTGCCGACGACCGGTTCTCCTGCCGAAGAGGGTCTGTGTGAACGTACCCAGATGATCATCGTCTGATAAGGACGGCCGACGGGCATCCGCGTCGCCATCGTGCGCCGCCGCCACCTGCTCGGCCTCGGCGACGCCAACCGGCACCCGCCGGCACGAAGCGGGGTAGCCTCGGGCTGGTGCGAGTCATCGCGTTCCTGGCCCCCGCCATCGTCGTCGTGGCCGCCGTCCTGCTTGTCGCGGCGGCCGTGACGGCCGGTGCGCGACGCCGACGCCGTGCGTCCCAGATGTCCGCCCGGTGGGCGGTGCGCCACTACGCGATCCCGGGGCGGGGGCACACGGTCGTCGGGGTCACCCTGACCGACGCGGACGGCCGGGTGCACGGCGAGCACGTGGTCGCGCGGATCCCGGATGACGCTCAGGACTGGCAGCGCGACTTCATCGCGGCCCGTCAGGAGGCCGAAGAGCGCGCGTTCCACCTCAACAGCGACCGTCCGCCGATAGCGGGCTGAGGCCGCCCTGCGGGGGTGCCGAGCTCGCCGTCCGTGCTGGTCAGGTGGCCTTTTCGCCTGCTGCGGGTGGCCCGCAGGCTGCGGGGAGGGTCAACGGGCCGTGGGTCACACCCGGCTCCATCGCTGGTTGGCATTGCCGTGGCAGGACCAGAGGATGACCGCTGTGCCGTTCGCGGTACCGCCGTTGTAGACGTCCAGGCACAGCGACGGGAAGCGGACGTTGCTCACCGTGTCGTTGCCGTTGAACGTCCACTGCTGGTTGGTGCCGCCGTTGCAGTCCCAGATCTGCACCCGGGTGCCGTTGGTCGCGTTCAGCGGGACGTCCAGGCACTTGCCGAGGATGCGCAGCGTCTGGCCGCTCTGGGTGATCTGCTGGTTGGCGTTGCCGTGGCAGTCCCAGATCAGGGTGCCGGTGCCGTTGGCGGTGTTGGAGTTGTCCAGATCCAGGCACCGCCCGGCCGACTCGCTGCGCAGCCGGAACGTGCTCGGGACCGGCGGGTCGGTGGTCACGCCCCCGCTGACCCGGTAAACCGCCGTGCCGTGGGCCGGAACGCTCGCGGAGATGGCCCCGGTGGTCGTGGCGGTGCCGTTGGTCCACGCGTCGCGCAGGGTGAACGAGGTTCCGCTCTTGCCGATCGCCGCCGCCGTGGTGGAGATCGTCGTCGTGGAGCTGCCCTGGTTGAACAGCGCGACCGCGACGTCGCCGTCGGCCAACCGTTTGGCCAGAACCCGTCGGGTACCGTCGTGGGACACCTGAACCGCCTGCCGGCCGAGGCTGTCCTGGTTGATCGCGATCAGGTTCTGGTTGCGCAGGATGCTGAGCGTCGCCGTGCTGGCCGAGCGCAGGTCGTTGCCCATCATGAGCGGCGCGGCCATCATCGCCCACAGGGCGAAGTGGCTGCGCATCTCGGTGTCGGTCATGCCGCCGTTGCCGACCTCCAGCATGTCCGGGTCGTTGAACCCGCCCGGCGCGGCGTACCCGGCCAGCGGCACGTTGACGTCGACGATGTTCTTGATGCCCATCGGGTAACCGTTGGTCTGCCCCGTGTCCCACGCGTTGGTGATGTCCTCGGTGGTACGCCAGAGGTTCGCCACGTCGCTCCAGTTGCGCTGCGGCCCGGTCTTCTCGTGGATGCTGTTCGGGTTGATGCTGTAGACGATCGGCCGGCCGGTCGCGGCCAGCGCGTCGCGCATGATGCCGAACCTCGCGACCTGGTCGTTGATGGTCCCGGTGGGCGAACACCAGTCGTACTTGAGGTAATCGACACCCCAGGCGGCGAACTGCCGCGCGTCCTGGTACTCGTGGCCGAGGCTGCCGGTGGAGCCGGGGAAGGCGTCGAAGTACTGGGCGCAGGTCTGGTCCAGCGGCGCCTGGTAGATACCGAACAGCAGGCCGCGGGAGTGCAGGTAGTCGCCGAGGGCCTTCATGCCGCTGGGGAACCGCTGCGGGTGCGCTTGGAGGTTGCCCTGCGCGTCCCGGTTCGGATTGAACCAGCAGTCGTCCACGACGACGTACCGGTAGCCGAGGTCCCGCAGCCCGTGGCTGACGATCGCGTCGGCCATCTGCCGGATCAGGGTCTCGTTGATGTCACAGCCGAACGTGTTCCAGGTGTTCCAACCCATCGGCGGGGTGCGCGCGACGCCGTTGTCCAGTGCCTGAGCGGGCCGGGGCGATACCGCTGTCCCGGCGACGGTCGTCGCGAGCGTCACCGCGAGGACGCCCAGCGCGGCGGTCAGCCATCTTCTCGGTGTGCGCACCTGCTCCTCCAAGTCGGAGTGATCGGCGTCGACGCTGCGATTCGGCGCCGCCGTCGGGCGTCGGGTCTGGTTCGGAGTCCGGTGGTCGTCGCGCAGGGTGCCGCCCAGTGCCCGCGGCCCGGAGCGACTGCGGCGGGGCCGCGCGTCGTCGCGCGACTCCCGGATTCGACGAGACGTCGATGGCTGGATGTTATCGATGACATCCAAGGATGTAAATAACGGGTTGGTCGACGGGCGGCAGTTCCGTTCCTTCCCTCGCCCCGGACGCGGCGCGCTATCAAGCCTTTCCCAGCTCACCGACTTGATGTCAAGTGATTGCCCGAGCCGGGGGTCAGGCGGCAGCGGGCATGAGTGCGGGGCGACTAATGCATCGATGTTGTCGCTAACAAGGCCAGGCCGGAGTCCGCGCGTGACGCTCCGGATCCCGCGCCGGCGTGCGGCGCGAGATCCCGCACGCGCCGCCTGCCGCCGTTGACCAGTGGTCAACCGATCCCGCGCCGTCGCCGGGGCCGACCGCTGTTGGCGACGAACGGCGCCGCCTGGCGGTAGAGGCCCTGTTCGGCTACGTCGGCGATGAACGCGGCCAGATCGGCCCGGCTGATGCTGGTCTGGCTGGTGGACTCGTTCGCGTGGTGCTCGACCCGACCGGTCGGCGGAGTGTCCAGGAGGCGGGGCGGGCGGACCAGAGTCCAGTCCAGGCCGCTGCGCCGCCACACGGCCAGTTCGGCGGGCTTGTCCTTGACGACTGCTCCGCCGAGCCGGTTGATCAGCCAGCTGATCGTCCGGTCGCGGCGTGACTTGCGATCCCCGGGAGCATCGACCCCGGCACCGCTGATGCCGACGAAGCGACGGATGCCATCGGTTCGCATGACCTCGGTCAGTGCCTCGGCGGTGCGGGTGTGCAGGTCGGCCTCCTTGGTGGTCGGCCCGAGCGCGGAGATGATCACGTCGTTGCCGGCGACGAGCTGTCGTAGAGCGTCGTGGTCCCGCACGTCCCCGCGCACGACCCGGACCGCGGGGCTGTTCGCGGCGGTGCCGAGTTTGCCGGGTTCCCGGGCCAGGGCGGTGACGTGATGGTCGCGCTGGAGCAGGACGTCCAGCAGCAGCCGGCCGGTGCGTCCGGTCGCGCCGATGAGGGCGATGTTCATGACGGGCTCCTGGATGTCCAGTGGTGGCGTTCGCGGCGTGCGAACGCGGCGAAGTCGACGGGGTCGCGGCCGAGCACGGTCCGGATGTCCGTGGTGAGGCCGGCGGCCAGGCCCAGTCGGGCCGTGGTGTAGATCGCGGCGGTGACCGCGACCTGGGGCCACGGCATCGCCAGGCGGCGGTGTGCGTGCCGGGAATAGCGCAGCAGGCCCGGACGGGTGTAGCGGACGGTTCGGCCGAGTTCGGCCGAGAGGATGTCGGCGACCTCGGTGTAGGTGAGAGCCTGAGGTCCGGTGACGGTCCACGTCCTGCCGGCGTGCTCGGCAGGGTGGAGCAGGGCGGTCGCGGCCACCGCAGCGACGTCGTCGGCGTCGACGAAGGCCGTGGCGCCGTCCCCGGCCGGGACGACGATTGAGTCGCGGTCGCGGATGTCGGGGGCGTGGACGCCCGACAGGTTCTGGCAGAAGAACGAGGGCCGGACGAACGTGTAGTCCACGCCGGAACCGATCAGCCACCTCTCGACCGTGCCGTGCGGCACCACACGGATGCGGTCGGCGCCCTGCAGCGACAGGAACACCACGTGCCGAACGCCGGCCCGACGCGCGGCGTCGACCGCGGGCAGTAGGTCACGGCGCACGTTGCCGATGGCGGGAGGCCGCATCAGGAACATGGCTGTCACCCCGGCGAAGGCCGTGGCCCAGGTGGCGGGGTCGGTGAAGTTGAACCGGACCGTCCCGGCGCTGTCGGGCCCCGGCTGCACCGAGGCCGCGACGGCTTCGGCGCCGGCCTGCCGGAGGTTACGCAGCACCACGGAACCGACCGTGCCGGTGGCTCCGGTTACCAGGATCCGTTCCATCGCGCCTCCCCGGCTTCTTCGATATGTGTATCATACACATATGGATTCCGACTTCGACCACGACCCCGATCTCATGGCCATCGACGAGGCTCTGCTCCGGCTGCGCCGGTTCCTGCAGACCCCGGCGACCGTCGTGGACGGCGGTCGGAGTGTGGAGCTGTCCACCCTGTTGGTGGTGGGGGCCGTCGCCGCAGCACCGGATGGTGCGGCGTCCGTCGGGCAGGTCGCCGCCGTGCTGGAGGTGGCACCCTCCACCGCCAGCCGCCTGGTCGGTCGAGCGGAGGCGAACGGCATGGTCGTGCGGACGTCCGGCTGGGACGACGCCCGGCAGAGCGTGTTGCGCCTCACCCCGGACGGCGTGGCGCTGCACCGGCGGGCGCAGGCGTTTCGCCACGGCCGGTTGAGCTCGGCCGTGGCGGCGTTCACCCCGGCTGAGAAGCGCCGGTTCGCCCAGCTGTTGAGCAGGTTCGCCGACGGAGCGACCCGTTCGGACACCCCGGAGCCGCCGGCGCAGTCCTGACCGGAAGCGTCAAGGCCCTCGTACCCGGGCGGGCTCTCCCGCCGCGAACCCTCCCCGCCTAGACCGGGCTGTCCGGCGCGTACTCCACCCGGAAGGCGGGGTACCGCTCCGCGATGGCCGCGAACTCGGCGAGGGACGCGTGCCGGTCGACGGGGAGATGCGGCCGTGCTCCGGGGACCTTCTGCAGGTATCGCTTGAGGATCGGCGCGCGCTCGTCGACCGGGACCTCGACCAGGCGGCACGCGCGAGCGCGTCCGTGCCGGATGACGGCTCGGCCGTCCGCCGCCTGCACGTTGCGCACCCAGTTGCAGGTGCTCCCCAGCATCGGCACCAGGTACCACTCGCCATGCCAGTCGGCCATGCCCAGGGGGAAGCGGGTGCGTCGTCCGGTGCGACGTCCGGCGACCTCGAGAGTCACCCAGCGCCGGGGGAGCAGGCCGGCGCCCTGCACGACCGCCCACATCCGTGCGAAGCGGCGAGCGGTGCCGTTGGCGCGCCCTCCCGCGTACATGCGGCGAAGGTCGTCGTCCGACAAGGGCCAGCTTCCCATCGCGTCCTCCAGCGGGCTCACCGTACTCATGGTCGGCATGCGGTACCTGTTTGATCTCATGGTTGCCGGCATCGACGGCGGTAAGCAGGGTCGAAGGTCCCTCCGGGACGGGGCCGTCGGGTCGTCGTCTGGATCTGTCCGCGTCGGTTCCGCTCCGACAGACGCTCGGGCCCGGCGGAGGTCGCGCCGGGCCCGAGCCGTTGTCGAGCCGGTGTCACCCGGCTCGGACGAGTTGCCATTGCTGGTTGGCGCCGTTCCAGTCGGCGTACTGCACGATGTTGGCGCCGTCGGCGGTGGCGGCACCCTGTACCTCGACGGCCTTGCCGCTGTGTCGGCTGATCAGCCGGATGTGGCCGCTGTCGGAGTCGGCGATGCGGAACTGCTGGTTGGCCCCGTTGTGGTCGCTCCACTGGATGATGGCGGCGCCGTCGGCGGTGGACCAGTTGTAGACGTCGAGGACCTTGCCGGAGTGCCGGGACTTCAGCCGGTAGTAGCCGCCGCCGGAGTCGACGAACTGCCACTGCTGGTTGGCGCCGTTGTGCCGGGTCCACTGGATGATCTGCGCGCCGTCGGTGGCGGCCGAGCCGTACAGGTCCAGTGCCTTACCGCTGTTGCGGTTCACCAGCACGTACCAGGCGCTGGTGTCGATCGGCCCCGGGTTGCTCGGTCCGCCGGCGTTGAGGGCGTCCAGCGTGGCGGTGTACGCGGCCTTCTTGTTTCCGCCGGCGTCGAAGAGCAGGGGGTTGTCGCTCCGCCAGGAGTCGCTGTCCCGGACGCCCCAGACGGTGATTCCGGTGCAGCGGGCGACGGCCAGGCAGGCCCGGGTGACGGTGGCGTAGATGTTTGCCTGGTTGGACCCTTGGGCGACGTCGAGTTCGGTGATCTGAACGTCGATCCCGAGGTCGGCGAAGCGCTGAAGGTTGGCCTGGTAGTCGCCGGGCAGGGTGGTGCCCAGGTGGGACTGGAAGCCGACGCAGTCGATGGGTACGCCGCGGGCCTTGAAGTCGCGGACCATGTTGTAGACGGCCGTGGACTTCGCGTTGACGCCGTCGGTGTTGTAGTCGTTGTAGCAGAGCTTGGCGCCGGGGTCGGCGGTGCGGGCGGCGCGGAAGGCGGCTTCGATCCAGTCGTTGCCGGTGCGCTGGAGGTTGGAGTCGCGGCGGGCGCCGCTGCCCCCGTCGGCGAAGGCCTCGTTCACCACGTCCCAGGAGTGGATCCTGCCGCGGTAGTAGCCGGCCACCCGGGTGACGTGGTTGATCGCGGCATTGCGCAACGCACTGCCGGACAGATTCTGCGCCCACCCGGGTTGCTGGGCGTGCCACAGCAGCGTGTGGCCGCGTACCGACATGCCGCGGGACTGGGCGTGGTTGACGATCCGGTCAGCGTTGCCGAAGGTGAAGTTGCCCTGCTGGGGCTCGGTGGCGTCCCACTTCATCTCGTTCTCGGCGACGACCGAGTTGAACTCGCGGTTGAGGATCGTGACGTACTGGCTGTCGGAGAGGCGGTGTGCCGCGACCGCCGCGCCGAAGTAGCGGCCCTTCTCCGCGGCCGAGGTCCCGAGGGTCGTCCCGGCGGTGGCGGGGCTGCTCGGGGCGAGCAGGGCGGTGACGAGGGCTGCGACGGAGAGCAGCGCGAGCAGCGCGCGCCTCGGTCGGGACCGGCGGTGCCGGTGTGGTCGAACCGGTGGTGTCACGGTGGCTCCCGATTGAGGTCGTGGGAAACGGCGGACAGGGCGTTGTTAACGCTCCACCAAGGTAGACCCTTCGGCGTCGGGACGTGAGCCGACGAGCTTGAGAGCGCTAACATCGATAACTGTCACCGTGCCAGATCGCGTCGTCCTCATCAAGAGCTTCCCGCTGCCGGGTCCCCGCGGCGTGTGGGGGTGCGCCCACCTCCACCCGACGAGCCCTGCGCTCGCGAGGGATCCGGCACGACATGCCGAAACACGCGGACCGGGTCGCCCGCCGCGCCGCCAGGGGCGGCAACGGCGGACGACCATCGGCCTTCGACAGGGCGACCTACACGAAGCGCGACGTCGTGGAGCGCTGATTCATCAGGCCGGAGCAGTGGCGTGACCTGGCCACTCGCTAGTCGGCGTCACAAGGCCCGGGGGAGTTCCACTGCTGGTTGAACTGATCGATGTACCGGTTGGTGACCCACCCGTCGATGATTCGCAGCATCGCGTCGTTGGCGCGGTCGTTGGAGTTCTCGCTGAGGTTGTACGAGCCGACGAACACCGCCTTGCGCCACTGTCCCGCATACTTCGCGTCAATGAGGACCAGCTTGTTGTGGTTGTAGCCGTCGCAACGAGCGGGCAACGCGTACCTCGACACGAGGTAGGTCTGGCTGGACTTCTGGACCATGACCTTGACGTCACACCCGATGGCGCGTAGCCGCGCAAGTTCGCTGAAGACGTTCTGGGTGAACGGGGATTCGTCGACGTTGCTCGCCTGCACCCAGACCCGGTCGTTTCCGCTGGCGCACTCGGTGACGTTGGCCAGGATGCCGGGCAGCGGCTGCTTGGTGGGCTGGGGGAAGAAGTACGCCCGAGAATTGCCGTTGCTGCCGTAGTGGTTCTTGGCGTCGTCGTCGCTCCAGCTCACTCCTTCCCAGGTCCAGCTCCGGGCGTACAGCCGGCGCCAGTAGTTGACGTAGGCGGAGAACAGGGCGGTGTCGTCGCGGACGATCAACATGTTCTGTGCGTGCTGCGCCTGGTTGAGGTCCAGGTTCGTCGAGGTCTGCAGCACCAGCTTGGTGTCGCCCTTCTTGATCGCGAGGAACTTGTTGTGCATGGCTCCCCGGTAGGGCGACATGCACGCGTTGTCGCATTGGACCAGGTCGATGCCGGCGTTGCGGAACGTGTTGACGATGGACTGTTCTACGTGTTCCGTGCCCATCACGATGCGGACACTGACGCCTTTCTGGTCGGCGCGGACCAGCGCGTCGGCGACCTCCCGGCCGTACCCGCTCTCCTTCCAGGCGTACATCGCGACCCGGATGTAGTCGCCGCTCTGCGCCGCGTTGGCCGTCGCGTTGATCTTCGCGATCATCTTCCGGGCGAGCAACGTGTCCTCGGCGCCACCGAAGATGGAACAGACCTCGTAGTTCCCTTGCTCATTGCATGCGCCGGCCGCGGCTGCGGGCGTGGGCGGTACCCAGACTGTCGTCAGCAGGACGGCCGCCAGACTGAATAGCGCCAGGAGCGACCACGACCTCGTGGGCGGGACGTTTTTCATCATCGAGGCATCCTCGCAATATCGATCAATACCAGCAATCCCGCCTGTATGTAACGTGCCATATCGGACGCTCAGGTGACACAGATGCCTTGGCCGCGGTCGAGCCGGCCGGGTCCGGTCGACCGGCGCGCCGGTGCTCAGCTGCCCTGGGAGCCGCGGCGGGCGTACTCGGCGCGGAACTTCTCAACCCGCCGGCGGCGTCGAGCAGGCGCTGCCTACCGGTCCAGAACGGGTGGCTGGCCGAGGAGATCTGCACGTCGATGACGGGGTAGGTGTTGCCGTCGGTCCATTCGATGCGCTGGTTTCCTTCGGTGTCGGTGTCGGTCAGCTCCGCCACCTCAAAGGGGGAAGCAACCGGCGAACGGGTCGTGGTAGGTGCGCCAGGTCTCCTCGCCGTCGGCGAGTTCGGCGTCGGTGAGCAGGCAACCGGCGAGGGTGCGCTGCAGGTCGACGGGGTTGATGTCGAGCCCGATGAAGACCAGGTGCTGGTGCCGGTCGCCGTAGTAGGGGTCCCAGTCGAGGGCGGCGGCGAGGCGGCGCTGGTCCTCGACCTGGTCCCAGCGGTCCTCGGGCAGGCTGACCAGCCAGTGCCCGAGAGGGCCCATGGCCAGGCCGCCGCCACGGCCGCCCGCGCGGGGTGCTGACCCGGTTCGGATTGTCCCGGGTGCGGTTCCGCGAGCTGGCCCTGCGGGGCGAGCTGCCCGGGGTGCGCAAGGCGTCGTGGTGACGGCACCGCATGGACAACCGCGCGCAGGTGCGTGGTGCGAGCGGGGGGAGTGCGACGCTGAGGGCTCGCCGTCTCGCCCTCGGGCGATCGCCTAGCCGTAGGGGTTGGCCGGCTGTTTGACCTGCCGCCAGGACTCGACGTCGAGGTAGGGGATCTCCTCGTCGTTGACCGGGTCGCGGCCGACTCGTTCGCTGTATCGGCCGGTGACTTCGACCCAGGTGTCGTTGTCCAGGCCGTCCGGGACATTGCCGGTCATGCCGACCTTGACCGGGCGGCCGTCCGCGGCGCAGCAGGACATGATCATGCGGGCGAGAATGGGCTCACCGGCGGGGCCGGGCGCGATGAAGCCGGTGAGCAGGACGCGTCGGCCGCCGAGCGACTGGCCCTTGTCGAACAGGGCGCGGGAGGCGTAGTCGAGGACCGAGGTCTTCGCCGGATCCCCGGCCGGCAGCGGGGGGTAGTCGTAGTCCTGGTCGGCGGTGAGCGCCGTTCCGGCCTGGCCGGCGGCGTACGAGCCGAGCGCGGGCGGGGCGACCAGCAGAAGCCCGAGGACGGGCAACAGGAGCAGCCAGGCGACGCGCGGTCCGTGATGGTCATGATGGTCATGATCGTCGTGTCCGGGTGCGGTGTCCGTGGACGGACCCTGCGCGCCGCTGTCGGTGGCGGGTGCGGCGGCAGCCGGTCGCAGCTCGTACCAGAGGGTCATCACGCCGGTCACGATCAGCAGCAGACTGGCGGCGATCAGGAAGGGGCGCAGTCCTTCCTTGACGTAGCGCAGGTACAGGTCGGTGAGGCTCGCCCGCAGGACCGCCCCGCCGAAGAGGATCATGATGCAGGCCTGGGCTTGGCGGTTCACAGCAGCACCGCCCCGGTAGCGACGGCGACCGTGACCGCCACCGCGAACGTGGCGGGGGCGAAGCGGGCGGCGAAACGGCGACCGAAGACTCCGGCCTGCATGCTGATCAGCTTGAGGTCGACCATGGGACCCACCACGAGGAAGACGAGCCGGGAGGTGAGGGAGAACTGCGACAGTGATGCGGCGACGAACGCGTCCGCCTCCGAACAGATGGACAGCAGGACGGCCAGCGCCGCCAGCGCCAACACGGAGAGCACCGGCTGGTCGGCGAGGGTCTGCAACCAGCGCTCCGGTACCAGGACGTTGATGCTGGCGGCGGCCATCGCCCCGACGACGAGGAACCCGCCGGCGTGCACCACGTCGTGTCGTACCGCCGCCCAGAACGCCTCGCCCCGTCGCAGGCCGTCGAGGTCGGGCCGGTGCGGCAGCCGGATCCAGTCTGCGCGTCCGAGGCGGAGCCACAACCAGCCCATGACCACGGCGACGACCAGGCTCGCGACGGCGCGGGCGGGAACCATCTCGGGGTTGTTGGGAAAGGCGACCGCCGTGGCGACGAGCACGATCGGGTTGATCGCCGGTGCGGCGAGCAGGAACGCCAGGGCCGCCGCCGGGGTGACGCCGCGGCGGATCAGAGACCCGGCGATCGGCACGGCGCCGCACTCGCACCCGGGCAGGACAACCCCGGCGGCGCTGGCCACCGGCACGGCGAGGGCCGGGTGCTTCGGCAGGGCGCGGGCCCAGAAGGACCGGGGTACGAAGACCGCGATCGCGGCCGACAGCAGCACGCCGAACACCAGGAACGGGACCGCCTGCACCATCACCGAGACGAAGACCGTCGTCCACGTCGCCAGGGACGGCGCGGACAACAGGCCGGCGAGCGGGTCCCGCAGGACGATCACGAGGATGAGCAGTGCGGCGAGGACCTCCACGGAACCGACCCGGTCGGCGATCACTGCCCGGAAGCCGGTACCTCTGAGCTGCGGCTCGTCGTCGCTGGATGGAGGTTCACCCGGTGGCACTTCAGCTGAGGGGGCGATGCGCTCGGGTGCGGTCACACCGACTCCGTTCCGGTCTGTTCGGCGCCAGCGATCGGCAGCGGGCCACACGCCGATGCCGCTGGTGCGGATGAGTGTATCGAGGAGCCCCGTTCGTCGGGATACCTCCCGGCGCACCGGCCGCTGGTGCGAGGCCGTCGTCGGGGCGCGGTGACGGAAACACGAGCAGTGCCATTGACGTGACAGACGGTGCGTGGTGCGCTCATGACGCGATGCTAACGACAACCGTGATCGTTATCGTGTGTAAGGAGGAGCATGTCTCTCACCGTGCCACCGAGCCTGTTGGAGGCCGCCGAATCGGGCCCCGTCGACGACGAGGCGTTCGTGGCCTGCGTCCGTGACTCACTGCCGTACGCCTGGCAGGTTGTCAGTCGGATCGCGGCGGACCTGGATTCGTCCGACGGCGCGTTCGCCGACAACGTCGTCCCACCGCCGGGTGAGGCCGAGCGGGGCCAACTCCTGCGTGCTCTGGCCAGCGACGCCATCCGGTCCGGCCTGGAGCGGCACTTCGGCGTCAAACTTGCCTTCCAGAACTGCCACCGCGTCGCGGCGTTCCGGCTCTCCGCCGTCGACTCCGACACCTACCGCCGCTTCGTCTCCGCCCGTGGCCAACTGCTCAACCAGTCTCCCGAGCTGCGTGACTGCTGATCCGGTCGACCCCCGGCGAGCAGGTTCGAACGTGGACGCCCACCTGTTCCTGCTCGCCGGGCACCGGCCGGGCGGAACCCACGCCACGGCTCTCGCCGATGCCCACGAGTACGGCCGCGCCGCAGAGTTCGCTGGGTACGCCGGGGTCTGGATCGCCGAGCACCACTTCATCTCCTACGGCGTGTGTCCCTCGGCGATCACCTTCGCCGCGCACCTGCTCGGCTCCACGCGGTCCATCGCGGTGGGCACCGCCGCCTGCATCCTGTCCAACCGTCACCCGGTCGCCCTCGGCGAGGAGGCGGCGCTGCTCGACGAGTTGTCCGGCGGTCGGTTCCGCCTCGGCGTCGGCCGGGGCGGCCCGTGGGTTGACCTGGAGGTGTTCGGCACCGGCCTGGACCGCTTCGACAACGGCTTCCGGGACGCGCTGGAACTCCTGGGCCGGTGGCTGTCCGGCGCCCCGACGGTGGCCGGCAACGATCGATTTCCCTTCCGGCCGGTGCCCGTGGTGCCGCGGCCCGCGCGGCGGATACCGGTGTGGGTCGCCGCCACCTCACCGTCGACAGTGGACCTCGCGGCGCGGCACGGCATGCCGCTGCTGCTCGGCCTGCACGCCGATCTTGACGAGAGGGCCAGCCTGCTCGGCCGCTACGCCAGGGTGGCCGCCGCGCACGGTCACGACGGCCAGGATGTCGGCCATGCCAGTGCGCACCTGGCCTACGTCGAGGACGACGACGAGCAGGCCACCGACGCCGTCCGCGCCGGACTCCCGGCGCTGCTGGCCGGCACCCGCGAGTACGTCCGACTGGACGGCGCCGAGGCTGGCCGGCGGGATCTGGACGCCTACGTGGAGCGGCTCGTCTCCATCCATCCCGTCGGCTCGCCCAGCCGCTGCAGGCGGGTTGTCGACCGGGCCGCCGCCCTGCCCGGCGTGCGGCACCTGCTGCTGATGGTGGAGGGCGCCGGCGGACGCGAGCGCACGCTCGGTGCGATCCACCGCGTGGCCACGGACGTACTCGGGCTGGGGCCACGGCGCCCCGGCCGGCCGGGATGACGTAGCGACGGAAGGCTCGGCTGAGCGCTCCCGCCCACCCGCCGAGCGTGACACACCGGCGAGTCTGCCATCGGCCGGCCGCACGACCGGCTAGAGTTGCTCATGTGGAAACGATTATCGTTAGCGTCGTTGCCCGTTGGGTGCGGTGAAGGTCGCGTTCGTCGGTAAGGGCGGCAGCGGGAAGACCACGCTTGCCGCGTTGTTCGCCCGCCACCTCGCCGAGCAGCGCCGTCCCGTGCTGGCCATCGACGCCGACATCAACCAACACCTGGCGGCAGCCCTCGGCGGACCGGAGAGCGCGGCTACGGCAACCCCCCTCGGCGAGCACCTGTCCCTGATGAAGGACTACCTCCGGGGGGACAACCCCCTCCTCGGCAGCGCCGCCGAGATGGTGAAGACCACCCCGCCGGGTTCGGGCTCACGCCTGCTGCGCGTGGTCGAGGACAACCCGATCGGTGACCGGCGAGTTCACCGTCGAGGACCTCGGCGTCGCCTGCTACCACTCGAAGGTCGGAGCGGTCGAACTGCTGCTCAACCACATGCTCGACCGTCCGGGCGAGTACGTGGTGGTGGACATGACCGCCGGCGCCGACTCGTTCGCGTCGGGGCTGTTCACCCGCTTCGACCGCACCTTCCTGATCTGCGAACCGACCGTGCGCAGCGTCGGCGTCTACCGCCAGTACGCCGGGTACGCCCGCGACTACGGGGTGGCGCTGTCCGTCGTCGGTAACAAGGTGGAGGACGCCGCTGATGTCGCCTTCCTCCGGGAGCACGTTGGCCAGGAACTCCTCACCTGGATGAGCCGCTCGGTGTACGTGCGACGGGCCGAACGGGGCACCGTGGGCCCGCTGGACGACCTGGAAGCAGCCAACCGCGCGGTACTGGGACAGCTGACAGATGCCGTCGATCGCACCGTCCAGGACTGGGACGCCTTCACCCGATGGGCCCACGAGTTCCACCGACGCAATGCCGCAGCATGGGCCAACGAACGAACGGGTGTCGACCTCACCACGCAGATCGATCCCGACTTCCGAATGGGTTCGCGGCTCGCGAAGGAGCCGACGACCGCCACTGTCTGACCACGCGAGAGACGCGGTCGATGTCGGCCGCACCGCCGGCTGCCCGAGGGCCGCGCCGGGTTGCGGGGAGCGGTGGACGGCGCCGAGGCAGGGCCGTGCCATGCGCCGAGATCATGGCTGCTCCTACCACCTCGCAGTGGTGCCCACAGCTGCGCCGGTACACACTGACTCCGGTGGTACCGGCCGCCGTTGAGCCGTACGACCGCGGGGCCGGTGTCCACCTGAGCGGTGGGGCATCGGGTAGGCGCGGCGAGGTGGCAATGACCGACCATGGGACGGCCGTCGTGATCGGCGGTTACGGTGCCGTGGGCCGGGTGGTGGCGACCACCCTGGCCCGGGATCCGGCGAACGAGGTCGTTGTCGCTGGTCGTGACCGGGCGCGCGCCGCGGCCCTGGCCCGGAGCGGTCCCGGCCGGCTGACCGCGCACCGGTTGGACCTTGACGACCTGCGGGGTCTCGACGGGCTGTTGACGAACGCCGCCGTGGTGGTCATGTGTGTGGAGCATCGCAACGAGGCGTTGGCGCGAGCCTGCCTGGAACGCGGCGTTCCCGTCGTCGACATCAGCGCGTCGGCCGACGTGCTGCATGGCATCGAACGGCTCGACGCCACCGCGAAGCGGACCGGAACGGCCGCCGTTCTCAGCGTCGGGCTGGCACCCGGGCTGACCAACGTGCTGGCCCGCCGCTGCACCGGGCGCCTTCCGTCCGCGACCTCTGTCGACGTGACCATCCTGCTGGGTGCGGCCGGTGACCACGGGCCCGACTCGGTCCGCTGGACGGTGCAGGGACTGATGGCTCCGCCCGACCGGACTCGGCGGCCGGGACGGGCTCGGGTGGACCTGCCGGGGTTCGGCTCGCGTACCGCGTACCCGTTTCCCTTCTCGGATCAATACACGTTGACCCGCACGCTCGGGGTCCCGGTGACCACCCGCCTCTGTTTCGACTCCGGCGCCGTCACGGCGGCGTTGTTCTGGCTGCGTGCCATCGGCGGCTTCCGTGTGGCGGACCGGCTGGGTGGGGCTCGTCTGCTGACCGCGGCGTCGAACCGGCTGCGGCTCGGCGGAGACCGGTTCGTGGTGCACGCTTCGGCCACCGATGCAGCCGGTGGGCGCGTCTGGTCTGCGGTGACGGGCAGTGGGGAGTGCCACGCGACCGGTGTGGTGGCCGCGGAGATCGCCACCGGCCTGATGGGTCGCCGCTACCCGCCCGGAGTGCATCACATCGACCAGGTCGTCGACGTGGGCGAGTTCCTGAAGGCGATCGAGCGGCACAACCTGACCTTGCACGAGCAACCGCCGAATGCCGACCAGTACGAACGGCGCCCTGCTTCCTCCTGACGTTCACCCATCAGGTGTACGGGGGCGGGCCGGCCGTCACCCGTCGACCGGCTGCCGGCAGATCGCCGTGAGGATCGCGATCATCGCGGTCGCCGCCGGCGACCGGAACGGTGGAGCGGCCGCTGCGGCGTACAACCGGCGGGTCGGCAGGGCCGGAACGGTGGGCCGCAAGACGATGTCGGGCCGTACCGCGGTCTGGGTCAGCATCGGCACGAGCATGACACCGGCCCGCGCGGCGACCAATGCCTGCTTGCCGTTCCAGTCGTCGCAGAAGAAGGCTATCCGCGGGGGACCGCCCAACGCCTCGGCGATCGGCGGGATCGGACCGAGGCAGTCCGGATAGGCGCCCTCGATCCACCGCTCCTCCTTCAACTCCTGCAGCGGCACCCGCTTGCGCCGCGCCAGCGGGTGGTCCGCCGGAAGCGCGACGTGCAGCCGTTCGTCGCAGAGCGGCACCAGGTCAAGGCCGTCCAGTGCCTCCTCGCTGAGTCGAGACGCTGACAGGTCGTGCTTGGCGTTGCCCGGGTCGGCGAACAACTCCCACGATGTCACCAGGGCCACGTCGACCCGGCCGTCCCGGACGGCCGCCAGCGGACCCGACGCGTCCGGGCGGACCAGGTTCACCGCGACACCCGGGTGGGACTCGGCGAAGCGACGGATGGCATCCGGGGTGAGTCGGGCGTTGGCGCTCGGAAAGGCCGACACGTTGAGCTGCCCGCCGGTCAGGCTGGTGAAGGCGCGCAACCGCGCTTCCAGGGCGTCGGTCCGAGCCAGGATGTCGCGCGCCAGCTCGACGGCGGTTCGTCCAGCCTGGGTGAGCCGCACACCGCGGGGAAGCCGGCGGAACAACGGCACGCCAACGCGCCGTTCCAACCCGCTGATCTGCCGCGAGACGGCTGGTTGCGTCATGGACAGTGCCTCGGCCGCGGCGGAGAACGAACCTCGGCCGGCGACCTCCAGGAGAACGCGCAAGGTCCACGACTCGATCATGCCTGCAGCTTATGGCTGCCATGTGGCTGCTCAACCGGCGCTGTGCGGCGAAGACGCTCAGCAAGAACGAGATCCGCGCCGACAGTGGATCGCTACCCTGCCGCAGCATGCGCTCTGCGCATGGCTGCCATGTCCAACATTCGTGGCCGGGTCGCCGCCCGCGCCCCTACGGTCTTCCCTGTGGCAGGCATAGCGGCCGTGAGGATCGACGCGGCCGGGGTCGGCTCAGAATGCCCGGGGCGGTGCCGGCCGGTGGCCCGCCCCGCCCGACCACCTAGTTGGCGGCTCCCGGGCCGCCGCCACCGTGACCACCCGAAGGAAGGACGACCGCATGAACATCACCGAGTTGCTTCCCAGGCTGCACCTGCTGACTCTCGGCGCCTATCAGGCCTACCTGTGGGTGGACGGCGGAGCAGCGACTCTGATCGACACGGGTGCCCGCGGCTCGGGGCCCGCGATCGCCGAGGGCCTCCGGCGGATCGGACTCGACACCGGCGCCGTCGCCCGGGTCGTGCTGACCCACTTCCATGACGACCACGTCGGCTCGGCCGCCGAGGTGGCCGCGTGGAACGGTATGAGCGTCGTCGCCCACGTCAACGATGCCCCGGTCATCCGTGGGGAGCGGGTGGGCCCGTCACCCAACTTCGCCGACGAGGAGCGAACCCTGCACGCCCAGGTGGCAGCCGGCCTGGAGGGCGCGCCGCCGGTGCGGGTCGACCGGACGGTGGTGGACGGCGACGTGCTGGACTTCGGCGGTGGGGCCCAGGTCATCTCCACTCCCGGGCACACCGACGGCAGCATCGCGCTCTACCTGCCACAGCACGGCGTGCTGTTCACCGGCGATGTCGTGGCGCATCACCAGGGCAGCGTGATCCCCGGTGTGTTCAACCTCGACCGGGATCAGGTCGTCGCCTCGTTCCGGAGGCTGGCCGAGCTCGACGCCCGGGTCGTCTGCTTCGGTCACGGCGCGCCGCTACGGCACGACGGCCGGACCCGGATGCGCGAAGCCGCCGCCTGCCTCGACCGTTGAGCCGAGACCTACGGTTCACGCGACCCTGGTGGCGAGGGCCGCGGAGGCGGATCCGGTCAGCGGGTCTGCACGCGGATGGCGTCCGGCCACTGCAGTTGGACGCCCAGGTCGGTGAGCACCGCCTGGAACTCGTCGCACAGTTCCGGCTTGGACCGGACGGCGCGCGGCGATACGCCCCGCTTGATGCTGAACGCCGCCAGTGCGCCGGCGGCTTCGCCGACGTTCCACTCGACGGGGTGCAGTCGGTAGCAGCCGTTGGTGATGTGGGTGACGCCGAGGCACTTGCCGGCGGCGACGAGATTCTCCAGCCGAACCGGCACCAGGGCGCCGAGCGGAATCTGGAAGGGGTAGGTCGCGATGTCGAGGTATCCGCGGCCGGAGGTGCTCGGGTGCAGATCGATGCGGTAGCAGCCCACTCCGACGCTGTCGTCGAAGGTCTCGGCGCTGGTGGCTCCCCGTCGAGCCGTGACGCCGACGTGCTGTTCGAGGACCGTGAACTCGGCCCGGATACGTCGCGCCTCCCGGATGTACGGTGCGGCGGCGAGCCCGTCCGGCGTACCCAGCGTCTCGCCGGCCGGACGCAGCATCGGATACCCGACGCCGCCGTCCGGGCGGGGCGCCTCGGTCTGCAACCAGTGGATGAACGAGAGGGTGAGTTGCCGTGCGCGCTCGAGTCCCGCGGCGCGTTCCGCCGCGGGGACCCCCGTGACGGGGGAGAGCCAGTAGTCGATCTGCGGCCAGTTGACGAGCGTGACGTCGGAAACCGCAGGACTGACGTGCCGGCCGTACCGAATGCGGCGGAACGTCCAGAGGTCGCGTTCGCCCCGGGCACCGAAGAGCGGACGTCTCAGCGGCTTGCCGGTCTCCGGTTCCTGGGTCACCCACCCGAGTTGTGGGCCGGGCCAGTGATCGGCGCGGTAGTTCCGCCAGAAGGCGTACTCCTCCGGCCGGTCGATCGTGTGATCCTCGCCCGGGCGAAGTTCGAGCGCGACGCACCAGGTGATGGCCTGCTGGTCGTGCGGGTCGGCTGGTCCCGCCAGCGCGTGCGGTTCGCCGGTCTCGGCCGCGCTCTCCGCCCCGAGGACGTGCTCGCACCCGGTGAGCGGCAGCAGGTCGCCCTCTTCGGTGGCGTCGAGGACGTAGCGGGCGGTGACCCGGACCGTCTCGCCGTCTCGGGTGTCGGTGAAGGCCACGGCGTCGATGCGGTCGCCGGTGACGTCCGCCGAGATCGGCTCGTGCCGGGTGAGCAGGCGCACCTGGCCGACGCTGAGCCACGGTTGCAGCATGTCGCGCAGGACGCTGTGCAGCACGATCGGTTCGGCGGCCAGGTTGCTGACCCACGCCTCGCCGGGGTTGAAATGTGCCGCGGTCCGGGCGGCCGGGGTCAGCGGACGGCTGCGGCGGTAGACCTCACGCACCGCGTCGCGCAGCTGCCGGTACGTCGCGGTGACACCGGTGTGTTCCACCCAGGGGTGCTCGTCGGCGGGAACCGCCTGGGCGGTGAGCTGCCCACCGATCCAATCGGTCGCTTCGGTCAGGATGACGGTCTGGCCCAGTTGGGCCGCCGACTGGGCCGCGGCCACGCCGCCGCAGCCCGCGCCCACGACGAGGACGTCACATTCGAGTTCCATGGATTTCTTTCGGTCCCGGGGGTCAGCGGGGAGTGGTGCCGGGGGTCAGCTGTGGCCGGGCGGAACGGCGGTCAGGGTCCGCCCGGGTGCCGCGGGGCAGGGCACGAGCCGGCAGCCCGGCGGGGCGCCCTCCAGCCGTGCCAGGAGGTCCTCCAGTGCCAGGTGACCGATCCGGCGGCCGGGCACGGTGAAGCCGGACCAGGGGGTGGAATCCTCCTCGGTGAGGCCGGCCACGGCGACGGACAGGCGGCTGTCTCTGCCCGCTTCCATCTGCGCCGCCAGGCCGTCGACCCGCTCGGCGTACTCGCTGTTCTCCAGCATGAGGCCGGTCACCCCGGTGTCGAGCAGGCGGTGGAGCAACGTTCCGTCGATCTCGGTCACGGGTGCGAAGTGCAGGTGCACGTCCAGCCCGCTGGTGGCGATCGCCGCGAGCCGGTCGACCGAGGCGGGCAGCGTCCGGTCCGCGCCCAGGTACGCGATCCTGCGATGGCCGAGGGCGGCGAAGCGCCGCGCCAGCGCACGGGTGGCCGCGGCGTAGTCGGGGGCGACATTCGGAACCTCACGGCCGTCGGTGAGGAACCGGCGACCGATGAACACGAACGGGTAGCCCTCGGCGCACAGCTGCTCCAGTTCGGCAGGGATGTCGTCCCGCCCGAGCAGCACGGCCGCGTCGGCCAGCCGCAGCTTGTTCTCGCCGCCGGCGTAGATGGTGCGAACCTCGCCGCTCCTGCCGGTACGCCGTCCGGCGGCGCTCGTGAACAGCAGGAGGTCCTGGTCGTGCGCCTCCGCCGCCTCCTCGATGCCGAGCAGGAAGCGGTGGTAGAAGGTGCGTTGCGCGACGGGGAACACCTTCTCGTAGGTGAACACGCCGATGATCTGGCTGCGTCCGTTGGCCAGCCGTCGGGCCAGTGGGTCCGCCCGGTAGCCGAGGTCCCGCGCGATCGTGAGAACCCGCTGCCGGGTGGCCTCGGGGATGCTGTCGGCGCGGTCCCGCAGAATCATCGACACCGCCGCCTGCGTAACCCCGGCCTGCCGTGCGATGTCCGCTTGGGAGACCCGCCGGCGGGCACTTCGGCCCGATCCGCTTATGCGCATAAACGGACGTTACGCAGCCCTGTCGAAGAAATCAAGCCGCAGGTGGCCGGCGTGATCAGGTCGTGCCGATCCGCCCGGACACCACCGACGCCACGCGCTCGCGGGGCGAAATAACGGGCAGCGGAGTTCTCCGGGCAGCCGATAGGTTGCAGCCCATGGGCAGGATCCTCTCCGTCAACCTCGCCGTGCCGGAGCGCAGCACCGCGAAGCGAGTGGGCATCACCGGCATCAACAAGCAACCGGTTGAGGGGCCGGTGACGGTCCGTGCTCCCGGTCCCAAGACCACCGGCCTGCACAGCGGGCTGGTCGGTGACCAGATCTTCGACATCGAGCACCACGGTGGTGACGACCAGGCCGTGTACGCGTACGCCCGGGAGGACTACGACTGGTGGGAGGCCCGACTTGACCGGGTACTGCCCGGCGGCGTCTTCGGCGAGAACCTGACCACGGTGGGCGTCGACGTGAACGGAGCGGTGATCGGCGAGAAATGGCTGATCGGCGACAGTCTCGTGCTGCAGCCGACGTTCGGACGAATCCCGTGCGCCACGTTCCAGGCCAAGATGGCTGAGCCGCAGTGGGTGAAGACGTTCACCCGAGAGAATCGGCCCGGTGCCTACCTGCGCGTCGTCGAGCCGGGAGACGTCCAAGCCGGCGATCCGGTGACCGTGGTGGACCGGCCGGCCCACGGCGTGACGATCGCTGATGCCTTCCGCGCCTACCTCACCGAGCCGGAGCTGCTGCCCGGGCTGATCGAGATCGAGGGCCTGCCCGACGAGCTGCGGCAGTCACTGCGGGGCCGGCTACGGAGCTGAAACAGAGGTACGAGGGCCGGTGGCTGCGGCGGTGGCGCGACGTCGCCGAGTGGCCGTGGCACGAGTTGTCGACGCCTCTCAGCGCTCCAGGTACGCGGTCAGCCGGTCGGCGAGTTGCTCCGGGTGGCTGAGTGCCACCGCGTGGCAGCCGTCGATCTCGTCCGGGGTGATGCCGAGCCGGTCGGCGGCCACCCGGCGCTGGAAGTCCGCCGGGAAGAACCGGTCCTCGCGGGCGATGAGCACCTTCGTCGGCACGTCCGGCCAGGCGTCCAGGGGCCAGGGCTCGTTCCACTCCGCGCTGACCTGGCCCCGGCCATGTGCGGCGGCCTGCGCGACGGTCTCGGCCGGCACGCCGTTGTAGAACTGCTGCTCCTCGCTGAGCCCTTCGACCTCGCGGTGACCGGTCTTCTCCCACCAGTCCCCGGGTTTCTCGCCGGGCTGCGGGACCATCGGAGTGAGCAGGACGAGCAGCCGCACCGGCAGTTTGTCGGCGATCAGCGGCGCGGTGAGCGCCCCGTAAGAGTGCCCGACGACCACCAGGTCGCCGCGGTCGCCGACCGCGTCGACGACCGTCTCGCAGAACTCGGCGAACCCCGCCGACCGGTCCTCGATCGGCAGCTCCGGCACCACCACCTCATGACCCCGGGCGGTCAGCTGCGGGACCAGGAGATGCCAGTCCCAGGCGCTGCCCCCACCGCCGTGGATCAGAACGAAAGTCGCCATGCCCCGAAGCCTCACACACCGGTACGACAGCCGGCCGTCCTGCTGGTCAGTTCGGCATGCGTACCGTCCGCAGGAACGCCGGAAGGACCCACGGCCGGCGGCCGCGGACCCGGACCTTGCCGGTGAGCAGCGCCCGGAGCTTGGTGATCCGTCCGAACATCATCAGGTTGAACGCGGTGGGATCGGCCGAGACGATGACGTCGGGGACGCTCCCCGGCTCCACAACGACCACGCGGCCTCGATGCAGCACCAGAGTTACCGGCGCGGTGTACGTCGAGCGGATCTCCACCGTCACCGGCCGGTCCCGGGGCGGTTCGTCGTTGTCGAGCAGCCGTCCGTAGTCCGCACGGAGCATTCCGACGACGAAGAGGTCGAGGAACAGCGCCGTGTCGCGGGGCGATATCTCCCACCGGCGCCCCGAACAGCGCGCGATGTCGCGGCCATGGATCAGGATCTCGTTGAGCAGGTGGGCGAGCACGCCGGCGACCGGGACCCGGGAGTCGCCGAGCCAGGTCACCGACGCCGAGCCGCGCCCCTCGGTGATGTCCAGGATCCGCGCGATGTCGGTGCGGAGCCGGGCGGCCAGCGCGTGGGGTTCGCGCTCGGTGAAGTGCCGCAGGAGCAGCGTGTTGAGTTCGGCGATGGTGTCGACGGTGGTGGACCGCGAACGCTCGGCGAACCCGGGAACCGGTGCCGGTACGCCGGCGAGCATCGAGGTGTAGAGCCAGGCGATCGACCCGACATGCGCCGCGGTCTCCCGCGCCGTCCAGTGCGCGGTCGCCTTCGTGTCCCGGTCGGACGCGACGAGCACCAGGTCGGCGAAGCGGTGCCCGGCCTCCAGCAGGGCACCACGAACGATCTCCCACCGGTCCGGTCCGGCAGACTTGTCGCGCTCGCCCCCGGTCATCGAGTCAGCGGAGCTTCCGGGCGAACGCGCGTACGTCGTCGACGAACAGGTGCGGTCGTTCCATCGCCGGGAAGTGCCCCCCGCGGTCGAACTCGCTCCAGTGGACGATGTTCGGATACCGCCTGCCGACGAATGCGCGGATGGCCTGCCCCGGGTCGTGCGGGAACACCGCGACGCCGAGTGGCCCGTCGAACGCCGGCGCCGGGCGCGGTGCCGTGGCCGTGGGCAGCAGGTCGGCCATCTCCACGTAGAGCTGCGCGGAGGACGCGGCCGTGCCGGTGAACCAGTAGATCGAGACGTTCGTCAGCATGGCGTCCCGATCGACCGCGTCCTCGGGAACCTTGGCCGAGTCGGTCCACTCGCGGAACTTCTCTACGATCCACGCCAGTTGGCCGACGGGGGAGTCGGTCAGGCCGTACGCGAGGGTCATTGGTCGAGTGGACTGGATCTTCATGTAGCCGGACTGGTCCGCGGCGAAGCGGGCGAGCGAGGCGAGCCGACCACGGTCCCGGTCGCTCAGGTCGGCGAGGGCCGCCGGATCCGCCGGTGGCGCGCTCGGCAGGAAGTTCACGTGTACGCCGGCGACGTGCGCCGCGTCCAGCGCGCCGAGCGCGAGCGAGATCCAGGCGCCGGCGTCCCCGCCCTGCGCGAGGTAGCGGCGGTACCCCAGGCGGTGCATCAGTTGCGCCCAGGCGCCGGCGACCCGGTCCACGCCCCACCCGGTCTGCCGGAGTGGGCCGGAGAAGCCGAACCCCGGTATCGAGGGGATGACCAGGTGGAAGGAGTCCGCCGGATCACCGCCGTGGGCGGCCGGGTCCGTCAGCGGCCCGATGACGTCGAGGAACTCCACGACGGAGCCCGGCCAGCCGTGCGTGAGCAGCAGCGGCTGCGCGCCCGGTGCGGCGGAGCGCACGTGCAGGAAGTGGACGGCGGCGCCGTCGATCTCGGTGCTGAACTGCGGTAGCCGGTTCAGGCGCGCCTCGGCGGCCCGCCAGTCGTACCCTGTGCGCCAGTACTCCGCCAGCTCGCGGAGGTAGGCCACCGGCACACCCCGTTGCCAGCCGGTCCCGGCGTGGTCCTCCGGCCACCGGGTCTGTGCGAGCCGGCGGTGCAGGTCGTCCAGGTCGGCCTGGGGCACCGCGACGCGGAACGGGATCATGTGTCTGCTCCTTGGTCCTGGTCGAGGAGGGCTCCAGCGCCCCGGGCCGCTCACACCATCAGTCCCCGCAGCACGTACGGGATGGCCTCCTTCTGGAAGTCCACGTCCGGGCAGAGCTGCCGCAGGGTGCCGTCGAGGACGAGCAGCGCCAGGATCGGGAAGACGAACTGGGGATCGGCCGCCAGTCCGTGGCTGCGCTGCGCGTCGAACAGCTTCCGTGCGAAGCCGATGAGATCGAAGTCGTGTACCGCGACCCGGCTGTTGCGGACGACCAGCTCGCTGAGGGTCCGCCGGAACCCGGCGAGGTCGGCGTCGGGCCGCAGCACCGTGGCGGTCTCCAGCACCACGTCGGCGCACCGGGCGCCGTCACCACGGGACATCGCGTAGAAGAACTCGGCGAAGCGGCGGCGGGCGTAGGGCGTCAGCCGGTACGCGAAGCCGGTGTCGAGGATGACGCAGGTGCCGTCGCGCTGGACGTAGACGTTGCCGGGGTGCATGTCGCAGTGGACCAGGCCGCTGAGGAAGAGCATGTGGAAGCAGGCGCGCATCGCCGTCAGCGCCCCCGCCCGCCGGGCAGCGGGAGAGACCGGACCGTCCTGACCGAGCCCGGGAATGAACTCCTGGACCAGGACCTCCGGCCCCGACCGGGCGTGGTCGACGGCCGGGATCCGCACCGCGGACAGGTCGGCCAGGTCACGCTTGATCGTGGTGAGGTTCTCCGCCTCCCGTACCAGGTCCAGCTGCTGGTAGATGGCATCGCCGACCTGACCGACGACCTGCCGGACCGGAGCCCCGCGCAGCGCCGGCAGCCGGCCCACGAGCCGTGCCGCGTGCTCGAGCAGGGTCAGGTCCAGTGCCATCAGCCGGACGACCTCGGGCCGCCGTGCCTTGACCGCCACGAGCCGTCCACTGTGCAGACGGGCCCGGTAGACACAGGCGATGCTGCCGGCGGCGACCGGAACCAGACCACCGTCCACCTCCGCGAGAAGAGCGGACGGAACCGACCGGACGGCCTTACCGGGCGGGGGCGGCCGAACCTGGTCGTACAGCCGCCGCATCGCACGGATGACCTCCTCCGGCAACAGGTCGGCCCTGGTGCTGAGGATCTGGGCCAGCTTGACGTACGCCGGGCCGAGCAGTTCGACGGTGTCGGCCAGGGTGGTGGCGATCACCGCTCGGCGACCGGGTCCCGAGCGGCGGGGCAGAGCGGACACCGTCCATCGGGCCGTGAGCCGGACGGTCGCGACGACCAGGACGGCGAGGACGGCGCAGAGCCGACGAGCCAGGGCCCATCGGCTCGGCCGTGTCCGCGTGGTCCTCATGGCACCGGGGACATGTCCACGTAACGAGTCAGCCGGCTGCCGCACAGGTCGTCGGCGGCGAGGGCGAGCTTCGGCCTGGCCCCACCGGTGGTGCGCGCGGCGATCCCGCCCGGCAGGTCCTGGACGTCGTAGAACATGGTGGCGCTCTGCGAGAGGATCGGCGTGCCCATCGGCGGCCAACGGGTGACCGACTCGGCGGCCATCACCAGCGGTTCCAGGTTGGCGTAGAGCCGGCCGCGCAGGTTGATGAGCAGGTACTGGTCGAAGGTGACGTTTCCGGGCAGCAGCGCCTCGACGCCACCCGCGGCGATGCCGGTGAGGGTGCCCGTGTTCTCCCGGGTGGGGTTGAGCGAGATGAGCACTCCGGTCTCCGACGAGTGGAAGTAGGTGAGCAGCCGGGTGAGGCCGACCCGGGGGCGGCCGTCCGGCAGTGTCGTCACCGACGCGTCCGTCAACACGGCGGTGAGCCCCTGCACGTTGGCGCAGGGCAGGGTCTCCCCGTCCGGAAGGTAGAGCGTCAACTCGCCGTCGATGGTCATGGCGACGTGGTGCTTGCTGCCCGGGATCAGACGTGGGTCCCGGAGGTCGACGGAATGATCGAGATGGCTGGATGTCATTGGACACCTCCGCGCCGAGTAAGTTGAAAAAACGATAGCAGCGCGACTGCTTCGCGGACAGCGTCAGGCAATGTCGCCGGTCGATGTCATCGGGAGCGCCGACGGCCGACAGCGAAGATCACGACGCCGGTGAGAGGATCCGCTGTGCGACGGCGTCGTGGTGCTGCAGCCGTGCCGTCGGGTGGCGCAGTTCCTGGGCCAGTTCGACCAGCCACCGTACCGGCACCACGGAGAGCGCCGGTGGATCGATGGGCCGGGGCCGGCGTAGCGGGACCGGTACCTGCAGGCCCGACTGCTCGTTCGCGGGCGACCGGAACCGGACCGACCCGATGAGACGACTGCCCTCCGCGTGATCGACGAGAGCCTCGGTGGGAGTGGCCGCCGGATCGATCGCGACAACCGAGGCCTCGTACTCGACCCCGCCCGGCACGGCATCGAGGGGCGGTGGCTCCCCGCCCGGCCCGAACGCCCAGCGGGCGTCCTGCTGGCCGTCGTCGCCGGCCGGGTGATACACCAGGCACAGCAACGCCCGCCGGGCGCCGTTCTGTGGTCGGACGAGCGTGCCGGCCCCGCGCGGAGGTCGCGCGGCCCCGCCGGCCGCCGGCAGCAGATCCGCGACCGGTCGGTCGGGTAGCGACCGGGCCAGTCGGCGGAAGCGTTCCGGCGGCACGCCGACCAGCCGGGTGAACTGCGTGGTGAAGGTTCCGGTGCTGTGGTAGCCGACCCGGGTGGAGACCTCGGTCACGGTCAGCTGCGAGTGGACGAGCAGCCGGCGCGCCTCGGCCATCCGTAGCGCGGCCAGGAACCGCGCCGGAGTCGTCGTGGTGGTCTCCCGGAACACCCGGTGGAAGTGGAACGGACTGAAGTGCTCTGTTCGCGCCAGCTCGGTGAGCGTGAGTGGCTCATGCAGCCTGTTCTTCATTCTGCTGACGACTCGTGCGACGGCGGCGGCCCGATCCTTGCCCAGGCGGTGACGATTGATCACGCTGCTGATCACAGCTCCTCCAAGTGGCACGGCGGATGTCCGCGAGTTTGCTGACGCCGCCTTGAAGGAGTCTTGAAATACATATAGCTGAGTGGGCGACGGGCAGCCCGCCGGGCGGTGCCGATATCCGCATTCGCCCGAGGACGAGGCATATCTCGACCCGATCTCGCACCGCCCCCGCCAGGTAAGCAAGTTGCGAGAAGACAGCGGTGTCGGCGGTCCGCAACCATAGCCGGGTAGCCGCGCACGGCCCGCCGGGAGTTGCCTCGAGGCGGTGGTCGCCCGGCTACGACCGGTCTTTCGCCCGCGTCCCGTGTGTCCGGACCTCCGTAATCCGACCTGTGCAGGGGTGAGTGATGTCCAGTGCCTGGCGAAAACTGCGCAGCCGTTTGCTGACCCCGAGCCTGCGCGACTGCCAACCGGAGGTTCGGGGATTCCACGCGAAGGACCGGCAGACCCGGGACCTGCTGGAGAGCGTCGGCGCCACCTTCATCGCCGGTTTCGGGCAGGCCGCCTACGCGCGTACCCCGAACGAGGCCGAGCAGCAGCTCGAACGCGTCGACCGGCCGCTGCGCGGCTTCGCGTACGAGGGTGCCGCCATGGGGTTCGCGGTCCTCGACGCGCTACGCCCGGGCCGGCCCCGCTCCGTCGCGCGGTTCCTGCGCGGCCGGGCCGGAGACCACGTCTACATGGTCCACGTCGGGATCGGCTGGGCACTGGCCCGTCTGCCCCGGCCACTGTGGGCCAGGGTGCTGCCGACCGACCCGCTGCTGAGGTGGCTCGCCCTCGACGGCTACGGCTTCCACCAGGGCTACTTCCACACCGAGCGGTACGTGGACGGACAGCACCGCGACGACCTCCGGTGGCCCGGCGACACCACCCGGCCGTACCGGCACCGGGCGATCGACCAGGGCCTCGGCCGGGTGTTGTGGTTCGTGGAGGGGGCGGATCCGGACCGGGTCGCCGTCCGCATCGAGAAGTTCACGCCCGACCGACGGGCCGACCTGTTCAGCGGCGCGGGACTGGCCGCGACCTACGCCGGCGGGGCCGGCGAGGCGGAACTGCGCTCGTTCCGGGACCGGGCGGGCGAGCACCGCGCCGCCGTCGCCCAGGGCAGTGCCTTCGCCGCGAAGGCGCGGGTGCGCGCCGGGCTGGTGACCGCCCACACGCGCACCGCCACCGAGGTGTTCTGCGGGCTCACGCCGGAGCGCGCAGCGGCGGTGACCGACGACGCGCTGCTCGGCCTGCCGGCGGACGCCGCGCTGCCGGCCTTCGAGATCTGGCGGCGGCGCATCGCCGAAGAGTTGGCTCTCCTGGGGAGGTGCTAGTTGTCATCGATCACTGGTTGGCTCGGCCGCAATCTGGCGGGAGCGGTCGCCCTGGTGCTCCTCGCCGCGACGTTCCTCGTCGTTCGGCTGCCCGAGGCGTCCGCCGACGAGCGGAAACGGTTGGCCGCCGCGTTCCAGTTCGACCCGCTGTCCATCCCGGTACCCGGCGGTTACCCGCAGCAGGGCATCCGCCACGTGAACCAGGACTACGAGCACATCCGGGCGTGGATCTCGTCGGTCGGTGCGGGTGTCGCCATCAGCGACCTCGACGGCGACGGCCTCTCCAACGACCTCTGCCTGGTGGACCCGAGGATCGACCGGGTGGTGGTCGCCCCCACTCCCGGCGCCGGCGCCGACCGCTACCGGTCCTTCGTCCTCGATCCCGCCCCGCTGCCGATGAACCCGCACATCGCACCCATGGGGTGCGCCCCCGGCGACTTCAACGAGGACGGACATCTCGACCTCCTCGTGTACTGGTGGGGGCGTACTCCGGTGCTGTTTCTCGCCCGCGCCGACGCGACGGCCCTCGCCGTGTCGGCGTACCGGCCGGTCGAACTGGTCCCGACCGTCCCGTCCGGGGAGTACCGCGGCCCGCAGTGGAACACCAACGCGGTCGCCGTCGCGGACTTCGACGGTGACGGCCACATCGACATCCTGGTCGGTAACTACTTTCCCGACGGCCCGGTGCTGAACCCCGACGTCAGCGGCGGTGTGGCGATGAACCGCTCCATGTCGAACGCGACGAACGGCGGCGAGGACCACGTCTTCCGCTGGGTGGGCGCCACCGCCGGTGCCGAGCCGAGCGCCTCCTACGCCGAGGCGCCGGACGTCTTCGACCAGGCCGTCTCGCGCGGCTGGACGCTCGCCGCCGCCGCCAACGACCTCGACGGCGACCTGCTGCCCGAGCTGTACCTGGCCAACGACTTCGGCCCGGACCGGCTGCTGCACAACCGCTCCACCCCCGGGCACATCGAGTTCGCCGCCGTCACCGGGCCGCACTCGCCGTTCGTACCCAAGTCGAAGCGCGTCGGCGCCGACTCGTTCAAGGGCATGGGCGCCGACTTCGGCGACCTCGACGCCGACGGCCGGGTCGACCTGTACGTCGGCAACATCACCACCACCTTCGGCATCCAGGAGAGCAACTTCGCCTTCGTCAACACCGCCGCCGACGCGGCCGAGGCACGCCGCAGGCTGGCCTCCGGGACCGCCCCGTTCGAGGACCGCAGCGCGCCCCTCGGGCTGGCCTGGAGCGGCTGGAGCTGGGACGTGAAGTTCGGCGACTTCGACAACAGCGGCCGTCCGGAGATCGTGCAGACCGCAGGGTTCGTCAAGGGGCACGTCAACCGGTGGGCGCAGTTGCAGGAGGCGGCCACCACCAACGACATGCTGCTCGACAATCCCCGGTGGTGGCCGCGCGTGGAGGAGGGCGACGACATCGCCGGCAACCAGCACCTCGCCTTCCACGTGCGGGCCGCGGACGGCCGGTACGAGGACGTGAGCGCCGAGCTGGGCCTCGCGGCCCGCATCCCCAGTCGGGGCATCGCGACCGGCGACGCGGACGGCGACGGCCGGCTCGACTTCGCGCTCGCCCGGCAGTGGGACGCGCCGGTCTTCTACCGCAACCAGAGCCCCGCGCGGGGCAACTTCCTCACCCTGCGGCTGATCCACCCGCACCAGGCTCCGGCCGCGCGCCCGGGTGCCCTGCCGGTGGCCGGCTCACCTGTCATCGGCGCGCAGGTCGAAGCGACCACGGCCGACGGTCGCACGGTGATCGGGCACGTCGACGGCGGCAGCGGCCACTCCGGCAAGCGCGGGCCCGAGGTGCACCTCGGCCTCGGTGCGGCCGCCGGACCGGTCGACCTGCGTCTGAGCTGGCGCGACCGCACCGGGACCGTTCGCCGGCAGCAACTCCAGCTCGCCCCCGGTCGGCACACTCTGCACCTCGGATCGCAGGCTCAGGAGGCCACGCCATGACCAGCACCGTCGCGCGCGATCCGCGCGTCATCGCGCTGCGGAACTTCGCAATCTCGATCTCCGTCCTCAACATCGCCGGCTACACCGTCCTGGGCTTCGAGCAGCCGTGGTCGTGGCCGTTCATCGCACTGGCCACCGGCTATCTGACGGAACTGTTCCTGGAGGTGCTCGGGGCCCGCGGCGAGGGACGCGCGCCGCGTTTCCGCGGTCGCGGCGTACGGGGCGTCGTCGAGTTCCTCTACCCGGCGCACATCACCAGCCTCGCGGTCAACATGCTGCTGTACGTCAACGACCGCGTGCTGGTGATGATGTTCGGGGTGATGGCGGCGATCGCCGGCAAGTGGCTGCTGCGGGCCCCGGTCAACGGACGCATGCGGCACTTCATGAACCCGTCGAACCTCGGGATCGTCGTGGTGCTGCTGCTGTTCCCCTGGGTCAGCATCGCCCCGCCGTACGAGTTCACCGAGCACGTCGGCAACCCGTTCGACTGGATCATCCCGCTGATCATCATCTTCTTCGGCACGATGCTCAACGGGATGCTCACCAAGCGGATGTGGCTGATCGGCGCCTGGCTGCTGGTCTTCGTGCTGCAGTCCGTCGTCCGTGGCCTCCTGCTGGACACCTCGATACCGGCGGCGCTGTCCACCATGACCGGAGTCGCCTTCGTGCTGTTCAGCAACTACATGCTCCCGGACCCGGGAACGACGCCGATGCGGCCGCTGTCCCAGATCGCCTTCGGCGGGGGAGCGGCCGTCTACTACGGACTGCTCACCGGGATGAGCATCGTGTACGGCCTGTTCTTCGCCACCGTGCTGGTCTGCCTGACGCGGGGGATCTTCCTGTGGTCCCTGGAGATCGTCCGGCGGCACCAACGGCAGTCGGCCGAGCAGGGGAAGCCCACCTCCACCACCGGCCTCGACCTGACCGTTCCGGCGGTGGCCCCGGCTGACCGAGAGGTCGTGCGGGCATGACGCGGATAGCGATCATCGGCATCGGCTGCCGCTACCCGGACGCCACCTCGCCGAACGAACTGTGGGAGAACGTCCTGGCCGGGCGGCGGGCCTTCCGCCGACTGCCCGACGAGCGCACGAACCTGGCGGACTACTGGGCGGCGGATCCCGCGGCCGCCGATCGCTTCTACGTACGCAACGCGGCCGTCATCCGGGGGTACGAGTTCGACCGGGTGCGCTTCAAGATCGCCGGAAGCACCTACCGTTCCACCGACCTGACACACTGGCTCGCTCTGGACGTCGCCGCGCAGGCCATCGCCGACGCCGGATTCCCCGACGGCGTGGGGCTGCCGGTGGAGCGGACCGCGGTCGTGGTGGGCAACACGCTCACCGGTGAGTTCAGCCGCGCCAACGTGATGCGGCTGCGCTGGCCGTACGTGCGCCGCACACTCGCCGCGGCGCTCATCGAGGAGGGCTGGAGCGCCGACCGGGTCACCGGGTTCCTCAAGGAGTACGAGCAGCGCTACAAGAGCCCGTTTCCCGCCGGCGACGAGGACACCCTGGCCGGTGCCCTCTCCAACACGATCGCCGGCCGGATCTGCAACCACTTCGACCTGCGCGGTGGCGGCTACACCGTCGACGCGGCCTGCTCGTCCTCGCTGCTGTCGGTGGCCATGGCCTGCACCGCCCTGGTGGACGGCGACGCCGACGTCGCCATCGCCGGCGGGGTGGACCTCTCCATCGACCCGTTCGAGATGGTGGGCTTCGCCCGTACCGGCGCGCTCGCCCGCCGCGAGATGCGGGTCTACGACCGCGGCTCGAACGGGTTCTGGCCGGGCGAGGGCTGCGGGATGGTGGTCCTGATGCGGGAGGCGGAGGCCAGGGCGGCCGGGCACCGCAGCTACGCCACCGTGGCGGGCTGGGGCATCTCGTCCGACGGTCGTGGCGGGATCACCCGCCCGGAGCAGAGCGGCTACCAGCTCGCGCTGCGCCGGGCGTACGACCGCGCGGGATTCGGCGTGGACACCGTGGCGATGTTCGAGGGCCACGGCACCGGAACCGAGGTCGGGGACGCGACCGAGATCAGGGCGCTGTCGTCGGCGCGACGGGCGGCGGACCCGACGGTGCCGCCCGCCGCGCTCGGCTCCATCAAGGCTCTGATCGGCCACACCAAGGCGGCGGCCGGCGTCGCCGGCCTGATCAAGGCCGCGCTCGCCGTGCACCACCAGGTGGTTCCGCCGAGCATCGGCTGCGTCGACCCGCACCCCGACCTCACCGGTGACCGGCCGGTGCTGCGGGTCCTGCGCAGGGCGGAGCCGTGGCCGGAGGCGTTCCCCGTGCGCGCCGGGGTCACCGCCATGGGCTTCGGCGGGATCAACACCCACCTCGCTCTCGAGGGCCCGGCGCCGCGCCGGTCCACGGCGCTCGATCCCCGTATCCAGTCCCTGGCCGGCTCCGTCCAGGACGTGGAACTGCTGCTGTTCGACGCCGACACCGTGGCGGAGCTGCGGAACCGGCTCGCCGAGGTGGCGCGGGTCGTCGGCCGGCTGGCGTACGCGGAACTGGCCGATCTGGCCGCGCAGTTGCAGGGCCGGCTGCGGGACCGCCCCTACCGGGCGGCGGTCGTGACCGGATCCCCCGAGCACGCGCAGGGCGCGCTGACCGACGCGCTCGCCGCCCTCGACAGCGACCACCCGGACGTCCACGACCCCGGCCGGGGGCTGTTCATCGGGCAGGCCCGACGCCGCGCCCGTATCGGTTACCTCTTCCCGGGGCAGGGCTCCGGGCGAGGGACCGGCGGTGGGGCACTGCGTCGCCGTTTCGCCGTCGCCGACGAGGTGTACCGCCGGGCCGCGCTGCCCGTCGACGCCGACGGCGTGGCGACCGCGGTGGCGCAGCCCCGGATCGTGGCCGGTTCGCTGGCCGGGCTGCGGGTCCTCGACGAGTTGGGTCTGCGGGCCACGGTGGCGGTCGGTCACAGCCTGGGTGAGATCACGGCCCTGCACTGGGCCGGCGCCCTCACCGAGGAGGACCTGCTCAACCTGGCGACCGCGCGCGGCGCGGTCATGGCGGAGTGCGGCGAGCCCGGTGCGATGGCCGGCCTCGCCGCCGGACCGGAGGGGGTCGCACCGGTCATCGCCGGCGAGCCGGTGGTCATCGCGGGGTACAACGGTCCCACCCAGACCGTTGTCGCCGGACCGGTCGACGCGGTGTCGCGGGTCTGCGACCGGGCCGCGGCCGCCGGCCTGGTCTGGGCCCGCCTGCCGGTGTCGCACGCCTTCCACTCCCCGCTGGTCGCCCCGGCCGCCGAGGTCTTCGCCGGCCACCTGGCGAAGCAGGTTTTCGCTCCGGTCTCCCGTCGCGTGTTCTCCACGGTGACCGGGACGATGCTGCCGCCCGACGCGGACCTGCGGAGGCTGCTGCACCGGCAGATCACCGAGCCGGTGCGGTTCGCGCCCGCGGTCATCGCCGCCGCCGCCGAGGTCGACCTGCTCGTCGAGGTCGGTCCGGGGCGGGTCCTGAGCCGGATGGCCCGGGAACTGAGCGACGTGCCCACGGTCGCCGTCGACACCGACGACGAGTCGCTGACCGGCCTGCTCACGGCCGTCGCCGCCGGATACGTCCGGGGCGCGCCGGTCACGCACCGGGCGCTCTTCGAGGGCCGGCTGGCGCGACCGTTGGACATCGACGCCGACCTCACCTTCTTCGCCAATCCCTGCGAGGCCCCGATCGGCAGCCCGCTGCCGGCACCCGAGGCCGTCGCGGTGACCCCGGCCGCGACCGGTGGGACCACGGCCGGCCGGCCGGCCGGTGCCGACCCGGCGACGGTCGCGGCAGAGGGAGCCCTCGACCTGCTGCGCCGGCTCGCGGCGGAGCGTGCCGAGCTGCCGCCGGAGACCGTACGCGAGGACAGCCGACTGCTGGAGGACCTGCACCTGAGCTCGATCACGGTGGGACAGCTGGTGAACCAGGCCACCCGGGAAATGGGCCTCGGCGCCGCCCAGGCACCCACCAACTTCGCGACCGCGACGCTGCGGGAGCTCGCCGAGGCGCTCGACGAGCTCGCCCAGACGTCCGACACCACCGCGCCGGCCGAGGCGCACGTGCCCGGGATCGCCCCGTGGGTGCGGCCGTTCCGCGTCGACCTCGTCGCAACCCCTCTGCAGCCGGCGAAGCCCGGCGAGGCGGACGGGAGGTGGCAGGTCTTCGCAACGGCGGACCATCCGCTGGCCACGCCGCTGCAGGCGGCGCTGCAACGGGGCGGCGTCGGCGGCGGAGTGCTGTTGTGCCTTCCAGCACCGTGCCGACCCGAGGACCTGGAACTGGCGCTGCAGGCGACCCGGACGGCGCTGCGGCAGCCGCCCGGCTCCCGATTCGTGGTGGTGCAGCGGGGTCGGGGCGCCACGGCCATGGCCAAGACCGCCCGCCTCGAAGCCACCGCCCTGCGTACGACGGTGGTGGACCTCCCACTCGAGCCCGCGGCCGTCGACCGGGTGGTCGCCGAGGTCGCCGCCACCACGGGATTCGTCGAGGTGACCTACGACGCGCACGGCGTACGCCGGATCCCCGTCCTCCGGCCGATGCCCGACGGCGACCCGGACGACGGCCCGCCGCCGCTCGGGCCGGCGGACGTGCTGCTGGTGACCGGTGGCGGCAAGGGCATCACCGCGGAGTGCGCCCTGGCCCTCGCCGCGGAGACCGGTGCCCGGCTGGCGATACTGGGACGCTCGGATCCCGCGACGGACGCGGAACTCGCGACGAACCTGGAGCGGATGGCGGAGCGCGCCGCCGCGGTCCGCTACCTCCGGGCGGACGTCACCGATCCCGCCGCCGTGCGCGCCGCCGTCGAGCGGGTCCGCGCGGATCTCGGCGCGATCACCGCGGTGCTCCACGGCGCCGGTTACAACAAACCCGGGGCGCTGGCCAGCCTGGACGCCGCGGCGTTGCGGGCCGCGTTCGCCCCCAAGGTCGACGGCCTGCGGGCGGTGCTGGAGGCCACGGATCCGGCGGCGCTGCGCCTGCTCGTCACCTTCGGCAGCATCATCGGCCGAGCCGGGCTGCACGGCGAGGCGCACTACGCGGCGGCGAACGAGTGGCTGGCCGACATGACCGCCGAGGTGGGCCGGGCCAACCCCGGGTGCCGGGCGCTCTGCGTGGAGTGGTCGGTGTGGTCGGGCGTCGGGATGGGGGAGCGGCTGTCCGTGGTGGAGTCGCTGCTGCGCTCCGGCGTCACACCGATCCCACCGGAGCAGGGTGTGCGGACGCTGCGCCGGCTACTGGCCCGGACCGACCTGCCTCCGGCCGTCGTCGTGGCGGGCCGCTCCGAAGGGCTGGACACCGTCCGCCGCGAGACGCCGGAGCTTCCGCTGCTGCGTTTCCTGGAGCGGGTACCCGTCCACTACCACGGTGTCGAACTGGTCGCCGAGGCCGAGCTGACGCCCGCGAAGGACCCGTACCTGGAGGACCACCGGTTCGACGGCAACCTGTTGTTCCCGGCCGTCTTCGGCCTGGAGGCCATGGTGCAGGTCGCCCGGGCCCTGCTCGGCGACGTCGGGACGCCGGTCCTGGACGACGTGGAGTTCGCCCGGCCGATCGTCGTGCCGGAATCGGGGTCCACCACGATCCGAATCGCCGCTCTGGTCCGTGACCAGGCCGTGGAGGTGGCGATCCGCAGCAGCGAAACGGACTTCGCTGCGGACCACTTCCGCGCCGCGCTGCGCCTCCACCCCGTCGACGGGCTGTCGGACGAGCTCGACCCGCCCCCGGCGGACCTGCCGGAGGTTCCGCTGGACCCGATGCGGGAGCTCTACGGCGACGTGCTGTTCCAGGGCGCTCGCTTTCAACGGCTCCTGCGGTACCGCCGGGTCGCGGCCCGCTGGGCGGAGGCCGACGTGGCGACCAGCGACGCGCCCGCGTGGTTCGGCCTGTTCCTGCCGCACCAGCTGCTGCTCGGCGACCCCGGTGCCCGTGACGCGTTCCTGCACGGCATCCAGGTGTGCGTGCCCGACGCGACCCTGCTGCCGGCCGGGGTCGAACGGATCGAGCCGGCCGGGCCGAAACTGGCGGCCGCGGAGGAGGTGACCCTGCTGGCACGGGAACGGGAGCACAAGGGGGACACCTACGTCTACGACGTGGCCGTGCGGGACCGGTCCGGCACCGTGATCGAGCGGTGGACCGGGCTGCGACTGCGGGCGGTGCGGAAGCGGGACGTTGCCGGGCCGTGGTCGTCACCGCTGCTCGGTTCCGTTCTCGAGCGTCGGTTGGAGGACCTGCTGGGGACGGAGCTGACGGTGGCGGTGGAGCCGCACGACGATTCGGCGAACGGCGTCACGGCGACGGCACTCGCCCGGGCGCTGGGCGGGCCGGTGCGGGTGCGGTACCGGCCCGACGGCCGCCCGGAGGTCGACGGCGCGCCGGCGGTCTCCGTGGCGCACGTCGAGCGGCACACGCTCGCCGTCGCCGGTGACGTGCCGCTGAGCTGCGACCTGGAGGGGGTACGCCGACGCCCCAGGGCGGAGTGGGAGGCGCTGCTCACCGTCCACGCCGCGCTGCCGGGACTCGTCAGCCGGGAGACCGGCGAGGAGTTCGACGTGGCCGCGACCCGCGTCTGGTGCGCGATCGAGTGCCTCCAGAAGGCGGGCGAGCCACCGGGCGCGGGGCTGGTGCTTCACGCCGTGCCCGAGCCGGGCTGCGTCGTGCTGGCCGCGGGACGCCTGCGGGTCGTCACGGTCGCGACCGCGCTGCGGGGCGTCGACACACCGACGGTGATCGCCGTTCTCGGGGGGTCCTGACCGTGCCGCACTACTACGAGTACCGACACGTCGTCGGGTTCGAGGAGACCAACCTCGTCGGCAACGTCTACTACGTCAACTACCTGCGCTGGCAGGGCCGGTGCCGGGAGATGTTCCTGCACGAGCAGGCACCCCAGGTGTTGGACGAGCTGCGCGCGGACCTGAAGTTGTTCACGGTCAAGGTGGACTGCGAGTACTTCGCCGAGCTGAGCGCGTTCGACGAGCTCGCCGTCCGGATGCGGCTGGTCGATCTCACCCAGACCCAGATCGAGTTCGCCTTCGACTACCTGCTGCTCGGCTCCGGCGGCGAGCGATTGGTCGCCCGGGGACGGCAGCGGGTGGCCTGCATGCGTGGACCGAACGGGCGCACCGTCCCGGCGCGGGTGCCCTCGGCGCTGGTGCACGCACTCGCGTCGTACCGGCCGGCGGCCCTGGTGACCAGCGGTGGCTGACCGGTCGACCGGGACGGCTCGACGCGGGGCCGCCTACCCGGAGGAGGTGCCCATGCCGCGACCGTCGGGGGCCGTCGCCGCAGCCGGTCCGGCTGTGCGGAACCAGGGACAGCCGCTACGTGTCGCGTTGGGCACCTTCGCGACCGGGGTGACCGTGGTGACCGTGGCCCGTCCCCGGATGCACGGGATGACCGCGAACTCCTTCACGTCGGTCTCGCTCGACCCGCCCCTGGTCCTGGTCTGCGTCGACCGGGACGCGGTGATGCACGACAGCATCGTCGCCGCCGGATCATTCGCCCTGTCGGTCCTGGGCGCGGAACAGGAGGACATCGCCCGCTACTTCGCCAGCCAGGGGCGACCGCGGGGGGCGGCGCAGTTCGCCGACGTGGCCTGGCTGGCCGGTGAGCGCACGGGAGCGCCACTGATCGAGGGTTCGCTGGCCTGGCTCGAATGCGACCTGTGGCGTACCTACGACGGCGGCGACCACTCGATCTTCCTCGGCCGGCTGCTGTCCGCGCGCTCGCGCGCCGCCGAGGCGCTTGTCTTCTTCTCCGGCCGGTACTGCCGGCTCGCCGCACCGGGTGACCGGCGTGCCGGCCGCCCGGATCCCGATCGCACTTCGCGGAGGTAGTCCATGACCAAGCACGAGACGAGGACCGTTCCGGCCGGCGTCACCTCCAGCTTGAACGGCACCTACCATCGTCCGGCGCTTACCGTCTTCCTGCTGATCGTGCTCGCCCACTGGGCCGAGCACCTCGTGCAGGCGGCGCAGATCTGGGTCCTCGGCTGGCCGCGTCCGGAGGCACGCGGCCTGCTCGGAATGCCGTTCCCCGTCCTCGTCGAGCAGGAGTGGCTGCACTACGGGTACGCCCTGGTCATGCTGGCCGGGTTCTGGGTCCTGCGCGGCGGCTTCGTCGGTCGGGGCCGCTCCTGGTGGCTGATCGCGCTCGCGGTCCAGATCTGGCATCACCTCGAGCACCTGCTGCTGCTCGTCCAGGCGCTGACCGGCACCTACATCGCCGGGCGGGCCGCCCCGACGAGCCTGCTGCAACTCGTCCTTCCCCGGGTGGAACTGCACCTGTTCTACAACGCCGCGGTCTTCCTTCCGATGGTCGTGGCCATGTACTACCACCTGCGGCCCAGCCGGCGGGAACGGGAGCAGATGACCTGCGGCTGCCTGCCCAGGGTCGCCGTCCAGGCCGGGTGAGATGGCCAGCCCGCGTCCGGCCGCCCGCCGGGTGTGGTGGCGGCTGGCCGGCGGTGCCGCGGTGGCCGTGCTCGCCGTGTCGGTGCCGCTGTTGGCGCTGGCCGTCGACCGGGCACCGGTACGGCTTGTCTCCGTCGCCCCGGCCGACGGCGCCCACCTGCGGGACCCGCCGGAGAACCTGTCGCTGACCTTCACCGCGCCGCCGGACGCGGACGGAACGCACGTGGCGGTGTACGGCGCGGCCGGCGCGGTGTCCGGCGGCGTGGCACGGGTCGACGGCAGCACGTTGACGCTGCCGTTGGACGTCCCCGGAGCGGGCCGTTACCGCGCCGGCTACCACGTCGTCTTCGGCGACGGACGGGAACTGACCGGCCTCGTGACGTTCACCGTGGGCGGGTCGGGTGCGGGCCGCTCCGTGGCACTTCCCAGCGGCCCTGCGGTCCCGCCGTCGGCGGCGGGCCCGGCGGCGGTCGGGCCCGGGGGCGGCGGCTCCGGTGGGCATGCGCACGGCGCCGTCGATCCGATCACGCTGGCCGTCCTCGGCGTCGACGCGGTCGTGCTCGCGATCGTCCTGATGGCGTTCGTGCGGCGACGGCACGGCAGTTCGATGCGCCGGCCGGGACCGGCGGACAAGGAGCAAGGAGGAGGAAGAGATGACGCAGTCGCTCGACGTGACGATCCCCGACACCGGATTTGAGGCCGCCAGCCCGGCGGTCCAGCGCGACCCGTACCCGTACTACCGCTGGCTACTTCGAAACGAGCCGGTGCATCGCGGCGCACGCGGCATCTGGTACGTCACACGGTACGCCGACGTGCGCACCGTGATGAGCGACCCACGGTACGGGCGCGCCGGCATCCGGGACTTCTGGGCCGGCCTGGTCGGGCCCGGGCCGCTCAGCGAGATCCTCCGGCACACCATCATGTTCCAGGACGACCCCGACCACGGTCGGCTGCGCGCCATGATCGGTCCGGCGTTCGCACCGCGCAGGATTCGCGGCCTGCAACGCACCATCGAGAAGATCGTCGACGACCTGATCGCGCCGCTGGCGAGGCGCGGCACGATGGACGTCGTCAACGACGTGGCGTACCCGTTGCCGCTGACCGTGACGGCCCACCTGCTGGGCCTCCCGCCGGCGGATCGCGCGCTGTTGCGGTCCTGGTCACTCGGCATCGCACCGACCCTGGACCTCGCCGCCGGCCCGGCGGAGATCGTCCGCGGTCAGCAGGCGATGGGGGAGTTCGTCGAGTACCTCCGGCAGGCGCTGGCGCGCCGGACCCGGACCGGTGAACCCGGTGCGGACCTCCTCGGTGTGATGCTCCGGGCGACCGATGGCGACGACCGGCGCGCGACCGTGGAGGAGATCATCAGCATGGCGGTGACGGTCGTCTTCGCCGGACACGACACGGTGACGAACCTGATCGGCAACGGGATGCTCGCGCTGCTCCGCCACCCGGGTCAGCTGGCGCTGCTGCGACAGCAGCCGGACCTGATCCCGAACGCCGTCGAGGAGTTCCTGCGGTACGACTCGCCGGTCCAGTCCAACAGCCGATACCTCACCGAGGACGTGGCGATCGGCGGCCGGACGATGCGGCGTGGTGAGCTGGCGGTGGCGCTGATCGGGGCGGCCAACCACGACGAGAGCGTCTTCGCCGAACCCGCACGCTTCGACGTCACCCGCTCGAACGTCCAGCCGATGTCCTTCGGTGCGGGGATGCGCCTCTGTGTGGGTGCCCTTCTCGCCCGGCTGGAGGCACGGGCGGCCTTCGGTCGGCTCGTCCGGCTCGCCGACCTGCGACTGGCCATCGACGACGAGGACCTCATCTACCAGCGGAGCACCATGTTCCGGGGAGTGGAGGAGTTGCCGGTCAGCTTCACGCCGGAGCGGGGCACGGCGCCGTAGCTCCGGTGCCGGGCCGTCGGGACGGTCGGGGGATCCAGTTCCTGCGCGTGCTGTGCTACTCCTTAATAAAGGACGCGCGTGCTCCGCGTCCGACTGAGGAGCAGGCATGAAGGCGAGTCACGCCCGGCGTACCTACGACCAGCAGTGCGGCCTGGCCTACGCGTTGGACGTCGTCGGCGAGCGCTGGACGCTCCTGATCATCCGGGAACTCCTGCTCGGGCCGCGTCGCTATCGTGAGCTGCTGGAGGCCCTGCCGGGGATCGGCACCAACCTGCTGGCGGATCGACTGGCCTTCCTGGCCGAGGCGGGGATCGTCCGGCCGGTGGACGCCCGGCGGCGCACCGGTGGTTACGAGCTGACCACCCAGGGCGAGCGGCTGCGCGAGCCGGTGCTGGCGATGGCGCGGTTCGGACTGGCGATGCTCGCGGAGCAGCGAGGGCCACGGCGCGCCTCGGTGGTTCGCGCCTCCTGGGCGATCCTGGCCGTCGAGGCCATGGTGGACGCCGCGCGGGCCACGGCCGACGAGAGCTACGAGTTCGAGGTGGACTCGGAGGTCTTCCACATCGCCGTGGACGACGGGACGGCGCGGACGCGGCTGGGGCCGGCGGCCGATCCGGCGCTTCGCGTACGCACCGACGTCACGACCTTCTTCGACGTCGGCAGCGGTGTGATCGAGCCGATGGAGGCCCTGCTCACCGGCGCCGTCCAGGTGAGTGGTTCGGCGGCGGCGGTGCGCCGCTGCATCGTCCTCCTCGGTCTCGCCAGCGAACGGGACGACCTCGGTCAGCTGGTCCCCGCGCAGCGCGAGAACTGAGGCCTTCGCCTGGTTTAGGCCGGCCGAGCGCGGCCGAGGTAGCTCTCGGTCGCCTGTCGCCTACTCAAGGTATCGGCTATCCTCGCTACGCCGGCTCCGGCCGGCACTGCTTTGGGGGACCTGGGGGAAGCCGTGCAGAGTGCCGAAAGTGCGCTACGAGTTCGAATTCTCGGCCCGCTCGGCGCTTCCATCGGCCCGGTCGAGGTGGAACTGGGTCCACCGAAGCAGTGCGCCGTCCTGGCGTTGCTGGCGCTGCGCGCGGGCGAGCGCGTCGCGGTGGAGGAGCTCGCGGACGCACTGTGGGGCGAGAACCCGCCCACGAGCGCGATGGGTCTGGTCCACACGTACATCGCCCGGTTGCGGCGAGTGCTGGAACCGGACATGCCGCGGCGCCGACGCACCAACGTCATCAGCTCGACCCGGGGCGGTTACCGGCTCAACGTCTCCGCCGAACAGCTGGATCTGCAGGTGTTCCGGACGCTGACCCAACAGGCGGCGGCAGTGCTGAAGGACGACCGTGAGGAGCCAGCGTTCCAGCTGCTCGGGCAGGCCATGCGGGCGTGGCAGGATCCGTTCCTGAGCGACCTGACGGCCCTGTTGCCGGACCACCCGGCGATCGGCATGTTGCGGCAGGAACTCGTCAACGCCGGCCTCGAGTACGTCCGGCTCGGCATCGAGTACGGCAGGGCCCGCCCGGTACTGCCCACCGCCGAGCGGCTGGCCCTGGCCGAACCCTTCAACGAGGCGGTGCAGGCCCGGTGCGTACAGGCCCTCGCCCGCACCGGCCAGCGGGCGGCGGCCCTGGCCCGGTACGCGGAGGTCTGCGACCGGCTGCGCGCGGAGTTGGACGTCGAACCGGGCTCGCACCTCGCCGTCGCCTACCGGGAAGCGATCGCGGTCACGGCCGAGGTCCGCCCGGCCGCCAAGGGTGTCCCCGACCGTCCACCGTGGCGCGGCCCGGGCCCGGTCGTCGACGACCTGGTCGGCCGCGAGGAGGACCTGGCCGCACTGCTCAACCTGCTGGAACGCTACCGGATGGTGACGCTCACCGGACCGGTCGGCGTCGGCAAGACCGCCCTCGCGCTCGCTCTCGCCGAGGCGGCCCGCGACGGCTACGCCGGGGGCGTCGCGGTCGTCGAGCTGTCCGGCGCGCGAAGCCGGGCGGACGTCGCCGCCGCCGTCGCCGCCGTCGGCCCGGTGCCGGAGACCACCCCGGAGGGCGCGTCGGAGCCCCTCGGCCAGCGTCAGCTCCTGGTGGTGCTGGACAACGCCGAGCTGGTGGTCGACGAGACCGCCGAGCTCGTCAACAACCTGCTACGCGGTTCGCCGGGCATCAACGTCGTCGTGACGTCACGGGAGATCCTCGGCATGGCCTACGAGGCCGTGCACCCGGTGCGCCCCTTGGCGGTCGGCGACGACAGCGTGATCGACGCCGACGGGCTGAGGGAGCTGCCTGCCGTGCAGCTCTTCGCCCGCCGAGCGGCCCAGGTGAGCCCGGCCTTTCAGTTGTCGCGCAGCAACGCGGCCCTGGTCGCGGCGATCTGTCGTCAGCTCGACGGGTTGCCGCTGGCGATCGAGTTGGCCGCCGCGTGCCTGCGTACCGATCCGTTGTGGACGTTGTCGACCCGGATGCGGGATCCGCTGCAGGCGATCCGGCCGACCCGCCGGGGTGGCCCCCGGCACCACGGCTCCCTGCATGCCGCCGCACACCGCAGCCTGGAACTGCTCGACACGGCCGAACAGCGCTGCTTCGCGAGCCTGAGCGCCGTCGCCAGTGAGTTCTGCCTGGAGGCCGCCCGCGAGGTCACGCTGGCACTGTCGGGAGAGAGCGGCGATGTGCGGCTCCTGCTGGACCGGTTGGTGGACAAGTCCCTCCTCGAGGTGCGCAGCGGTCCACGCGGCCGGCGGTACCACATGCTGCGGACGTCGCGGGCACTCGCCCGGGAGGTCTCCAGCCGCTTCGGCTACTCGCCGCACTCGGTACGGGTCGGTCCCTGCAGCGCCGGCTGCCACTGTCTGCAGTCGGCCCAGGCCGTTCACGACGGCCTGCCGGCGGCGGCGTCCTGAGCGTCCGGCGCCGATCCGGCACACCGCGCTGCCCCGGGCCGGCTCTCCGGGAGCGGAAGGCGTTCGCACCGGGCGACGGATCCCGGTGGCACCCGGTGCTTCTCCCAGGCTGCTCAACCACGCCGACGGGGCGCCACGCGGGCGCCGACTGCTTGACCTTCCTATAGCAACCTCAATACGCTTGCTGCATTCCGGCGCGACGGCCGTCGACCTTCACAGCTACGGCAGTGCCACCCAGTTCATCCGGCAACGACCGGTCTGTGCTTTGGAGCGACCTCATGACTGTGGACACCCCGCGGTTCACCGGCGGTACGAACATCGCTCTGAAGATCCCCAAGTTCCGCTTCGATGCGACCGTCGCCTTCTACCGCGACACGCTGAGGCTCCCCGACCTCGGTGAGTTCCGGGGTGCGCAGCGGTTCCAGTTCGGCCCCGTACGGCTATGGCTCGACCGGGTTGACAACTACAGCCAGACGGACGTGTGGCTGGAACTCAACACCGACGCCCCCGATGCCGCGGCGGCGTACCTCGCTGACGCCGGTGTGCCGATCCGGGACGAGATCGAGCCGGTCGACTTCATGACCGCCCACTGGATCTCGGATCCCGCCGGTGTGATCCATCTCGTGTCCCGATCGGACGAGTAGCCCGTACCGGCCGCCCAACGGCATGAGGAGGGCCAGATGAATCCTGTAGAGCTGATCGAAGCTGTCCGAGAGACGAAGCGACGGAATCTGCCGCAGCGAGAGTCATTGGCGGCGCTCTCCACCGCCCTGTCGGAGTTCGTCGCCGACCCGGCGAACCGGCGTGTCTCCCTGCCGGCCACCACCCGTGGCCTGTACACCCGCATGCTGCTCAACGCTCGCGACGACGACTTCCAGATCGTGGTGGTGTCGTGGAGTCCGCGCAGCGCGAGTCCCATCCACGACCACAGCGGCACGGTCGGCGCGGTCGCGGCGCTGGCCGGGACCACCATCGAGACGAAGCACCGGATCGTCGGAACCGAGGGGGGCAGCGTCCGGCTTCAACGCCTCGACACGCTGCGACTCACCGGGCGGACGGTGACACCGATCCTCCCCGACGAGGAGTTCCAGCTGCACGACATGGTCAACGCCACCGACGAGAGAGCGGCCACGGTGCACATCTACCTCACCCCGGTCAACGACTTCTTCATCTACGAACCACAACCCGACGGCACCTACCGGTTGCAGCCGCGGCGGCTGTGGTTCGACGTCGAGAACGCCTGGCAGCTGTGGACCAAGGGGACCGTGCGGCATGTGGCGTGAGGTCGAGTTCGCCGCCGCGGCGGGACACAGCCCCGGCAGACATCGCCTCGTCCACCCGGCGAGCCGGCCCGGTGCCGTCCGAACCCCGTCCCCGGGGCGGCGTGGCGCGGAGCAGGGTCACCCGCCGGCGCACGCTGTGCGGGCCGACCAGCACCGGGCGGTGCGTCGGGTCATCGAGGCCCTTCGGGCGGATCTGGGGGCGCCGCGATCGCTGACGGAGATGGCGCGGATCGCCAACTTCAGCACCGCCTACTTCAACCAGATGTTCTGCTCGGTGGTGGGCGTCCCGCCCAGCCGTTACCTGACGGCCCTGCGGCTCGACGCGGCCAAGCGGCTGCTGGTCCAGTCGGACCTGCGGGTGGCCGACATCTGCTTCCAGGTCGGGTACAACAGCCTCGGCACTTTCAGTTCCCGCTTCACGCAGATGGTCGGAATCTCGCCGTACCGGTTCCGTGCGCTGTCCAACTCCGCCAGTTGGCCCACATTCGATCAACTCGTGCAGTTGACCGACCGGTCCTTTCCGCCGGTCTTCCATTCCCACAAGCAGATCTCCGCCGGCACCGTACGCGTGGTCCGGGACGGAAATGCGGTCCACGGGTCGGGCGGCGATCCGCGTCCGGTCTTCGTCGGGCTTTACCGGCAGGCGATTCCACAGGGTGAACCGGTCGCCCACACAATTGTTCTCGGCTCTTCGATCTACCTGCTTCCAGCCGTTCCCGACGGCCGTTACCACGTATTCGCGGTGTCGTTTCCCTGGTCGACGGAGCCGCGGAGCAATCTGCTCCTCGACCCGGCGAGCGGCGATGTTCTGGTCGCCTCCGGCGACCGGCCGTTGCGGATCAGCAACGGGCGCCTCGGCAATCACGTCGACCTCGTACTGCGGCCCGTCGAGCCGACCGACCCCCCGTTGTTGACCGCGGTACCGCACCTTCTGCTGCGGTCCCGGAAGACCCCACCCCCACTCCTGCGGAGGAGCGCATCATGACCGAGGCAACGGAAACCACTCCCACCGCCGGCGATCAACTCCTGCCCGGCCTGCCCACGGCCCGGGGCGACCAGTACACGATCTCGGTCCTCGCCGCCGACTCCTCCGACAAGGCGCTGCGGGAGATCGAGGAACTGGTCACCTCGGTGATCCGGGTGCAGGGTGTGTCGCACCTGCCCACCGTGCACCGGGTCGTCGACACCTCGTTCGTCACCACGGCGCACGGCTCCACCGTTCTGGAGACGGGCGACCTGCTCGTGTGCGACCAGGCCACCGGCCGGATCAACCTGCTGCGCGATGGTGCCAGCCGGCCCTACCTCGACGTGTCGAGCTGGTGCAGCGCCCACCTGTGGGACACCGCGACCAGCTCCGACCGCGGCCGACTCTACGTCTCGCTGAGCGGCATGCGGGGACCGACGGCCAACCACGTCGGGATCCCGGGCAGCAGCGCGGTCCTCGAGATCGACACCCGGACCGGTCGACTGACCCGCGCCTTCGCGGCGTTCGACCCGGTCAGCGGCGTGCCGTACGCCGACCGGATGCTGGACCTCGCGGGCATCGTCGTCACTCCGGACGACCAGCGCGTCCTGGCCTGCGACTTCAACAACTGGCAGGGCAACGGTCGGGTGATCGCGATCGACCTGGACAGCGGTGAGGTGTCCGTCCTCACCGACGGGCTCGACCAGCCCTCCACCCTGACGGTCGACGGTCCGGACCACGTGCTCGTCGCCAACACCCGCCAGCCGCACGGCAAGGCGGGCGGCGGCGAGATCGTCCGGGTGAACGTCCACACCGGGGACAAGGAGGTGCTGGCCAACATCGCCGGCGTGGACGCGTCACTCATCGGCGTCGTCCGCCTCCCGGACAACTCGTTCATCGCGACGATGAGCGAGGGAACCCAGGAGAAATGCGTTCTGGTCAGGGTCGCCGCCGACGGCGGCGCGCACCGTGTCATCTTCCATCCGAAGCCCGGATTCCTCGGCTCGGGAATTTCATCGGACGGCCGGTCCGTCTGGGTCGCGGAGACGCTACGCCGGCGCGTCTATCAACTCGACTTCGACGGCGCCGTCGAGCGTCACATCCAGGTCTACGACGATGTCGACGAGGACGACCTGGAGTTCATGTTCCGCGGATTCGACACCCTGGAAAGCGTCAAGGTCATCCGCTGACTTCGAAATATCGAAGAAGTTATCCACGCCGATAGACAGCATGCTGGAGATGTCAGGGAGAACGCCCTGACAACGGGTCGGGAGAACCCCGACAGGCCATGTGAGGAGTGGCAAATGCTGGACCAGAGAGTCGGTAAGGTGGGGGCCGCGGAGCTCGACCGCCTCATCCGGGACCAGGCCCACCAGGACATCGCCGAGCGGTTCCAGTTCGGGGCGCCGGCGGTCAGCCAGCTGGCGAACTTCGACAAGCGCAGCGACGACGAGCTGCGGCGCGCGGCGGCCGAGAGCGCCAGCGCTTCGGAGCGGGAGCGCGCGCTGTGGGAGTACGCCCACCGCAACCAGGGCCGGTCCATCGAGGCGCTCACCCACCACCTGCGCAACGAGGCGGACCCGTCGGTGCGCTGGAACCTGCTGTGGCTGCTCGTCAAGCACGGCGACAAGGCCGTCGTCCCGGTGCTCAAGAACGCTCTGCACGACGAGAACGCCGAGGTCCGGGACTGGGCCTCGCTGTTCCTCCAGGAGCTGACCGGCGAGCACTTCCCGACGGTCTACAACGAGCTGGTGTGGGAGAACGACCGCACGTTCGACCAGACCCTGCCGCTGCAGATCGCCGGCTTCGCCGACGTCAACATCCCGGGCGTCGGCTGGGTGCAGGCGCGGCTGTCGCCGCAGTGGTTCGCCTCGATCCTCGGGCGCGTGCTGGCGTGCACCAACACCGACACGTACCTGACGGACCTGGTCATCGAGAAGGAGCTGCTGGGCTACCACGACGACGGCAGCAACCACTACGAGACGTTCCTGTTCCGGGGCGCCTCCTACGCGATGAGCGAGACCGTCACCCAGCACGTCTACGAGTCCAACACCATCCGGCCGTTCTACAAGTCCGGGCTGGTGAAGGAGGGGCCGGCCATCATGACCCCGGTGTCGCTGTCGCGTGCGGCCGGCACCGAGCGGCTGCGCCCGCAGAACATGCAGCACGTGGAGTGGCGCTCGTCGGACGGTTCCGACAGCGCTCGCGGCCAGCGGCTGCGTGAGGTCGGCGTCTTCCGCAGCGTCCGGGGCCGCTTCTGGGGCTGGGCGCACACCGACATCAACCGCTACCTGGAGAGCGGCGTCGTCGCCCCGGGCACGGTCCAGTTGGTGAGCACCGCGGACCCGGCTGTCGGCAAGATGGCCAACACGGTCATCTACGGCACCTTCCGCGGCAAGCTCGGTGACGTCACCGGCAACGGCACCCTGAGCGTCAACAGCATCCCCTGCCACGGGACCGTGAACGGGGAGCTCGACCTCGACCTCGACGGGGTGGCCGACGCCGACCCCCGCGTGACCAAGGCCTAGTGCCGGTCCGGTTTCAAGAAGGGGTGGGCCGAGGTTCCTCTCGGCCCACCCCGCCCGCCTGTCCCACTTCGAGATGAGGATTCATGGATCGTCAGCTGACGCGCGACGTTGCCGCGCCCGTGGAGCGCGGCTGGAGCCCGCGGGCCCTGACCGCCATCCTGGTGGCGCAGTTCATCGCCTTCGGGATCGTGCTCGGTGTGCAGGGGGTCATCTGGATCGAGGTGATGACCAACCTCGCCCTCAGCGAGGGCATCTTCGGCACGCTGCAACTCGCCCTTCCGCTGGTCGGTCTCCTCGTTCTGATGTTCAACGGCCAGCTGTACACCGGGCTCGGCACCAAACTCCAGTCCATCGTGGCGCTCGCCCTGCTGGGTGCCGGCATGCTGGTGCTCGCCGTCACCGACAACCTGTGGACCTTCACCCTGGCACTGGCCTTGTCGGGCCTCGGCTTCGCGATGCTCGACGCCGCCACGAACAGCGCCGGCATGGATCTGGAGCAGGCGACCGGCCGGCATGTCATGAACATCATGCACGGTCTTCAAAGTGCGGGGGTGATGGCCGGCGCCGTCGTCACCGGCCTGGTGCTCGCGGCGGGGCTCTCCTTCCAGGCGGTGTCCGCGCTGTCGGTCCTGGTCTTCTGCGTCCCGGTGGTGCTGGCGACGCTGCCGGTCCGGTTCGCCCCCGCGCTGCAGGAAGACGACTCCTCCGCCGGTGACGGGTCCCTGCTGCGCAGCCCCGCTTTCCTGAAGCTCGCCGGCATCACCTTCCTGGGCAGCGCCGCGGAGGCCGTAGCCGTCGTCTGGACGGTCATCTACGTCGTGAACCTGGACGCCCCGATCGCGCTCAGCGGTGTCACGTACGCCATCTTCAACGGCGCGATGCTGGTGGGGCGCTTCCTCAACGCGCCGGTGGTGGCCCGCTTCGGTCCTCGTGTCTCACTGCTGATCTCGTCGCTCGGGATCCTCGTGGCGGTGGTTCCGCTGCTCGTGTTCGACAACGTCGGCACGGCCGTGGTGGCGTTCACCGTTCTCGGGCTCGCCGTTGCCGGCGTCCAGCCGACGGCGCTGAGCGCCGCGGCCCCGCTGGCGGCCAACACCGGGTCCGTGGCGGCCGGCATCATGATGTCGGCCTATGCCGCCCTGCTCGTCGCGCCGCTGGCCTACGGCTGGGTCGCGGACTTCACCTCGCTGCGGGCGGCGATGCTCGTCCTCGGGCTGTGCGGGTTCTTCGCGGTCTGGCTCTCCCTCAGGCTGCCCCGGGCGAAGGCGACCGCACCGACCCCGTGACAACGCTCTTCCGCACGGAAGGTGGTGGACATGGAAACGTCCTTTCAGCGGCTCGGGCCGGCGGCACAACACGTGCTCCTCCTCGCCCAGGAGGAGGCCCGCGGCCTGCGCCACGGCTACGTCGGCCCCCAGCACCTGCTGCTCGGGCTGTTGCAACAGTCCGATGGTGAGGCGGCGGGGGCGCTGCGGCGACTCCACCTGACCTACCCGCAGGTGCAGAGAATCGTCCAGGAGATGGTGACCCCGCACGGGCACGGCGCGGACCAGCCCACCACCTCGTACCTTCCGGTCGCGCCGCACACCCGCACCCTTCTCGACGTCGCCGGCGAGGAGGCCGACCGTTCCGGCGACAGCGAGATAGGTCCGCAGCACCTGCTGCTGGCGCTGGCCCGGGACGAGAAGGGGTTCGTCCGCTACATCTTCGTCCGGGCGAACGTCACGAACGCCTCGATCTACGACTCGGTCGTCGACGCCCTCCGCCAGGCCCGCTCCGCTGGTCCAGATCCGGCCGGCGCCGACCCGGGCGGTGAGCCGTCACTGCTCAAGCGCCTGGGCGTGGACCTCACCGAGGAGGCCCGGTGCGGCCGGCTGGACCGGGTCATCGGGCGCGGTGCCGAGATCGTCCGGACGGTCCAGGTCCTCCGCCGCCGCAAGAAGAACAACATCGTCCTCATCGGCGAACCCGGCGTGGGAAAGACAGCGATCGTCGAGGGCCTGGCGCAGGAGATCGTCGACGGCTCGATCGGCTCGTTCGTCAACACCTCGGTGTGGTCGGTGGACGTCGGATCCCTGCTTGCCGGGGCGACCTACCGCGGCCAGTTCGAGGAACGGCTCAACCAGGTGATCGAGGAGATCGTCGCGACCAACGCGATCCTCTTCATCGACGAGCTGCACATGATCGTGGGCGCCGGCTCCGCCGAGAGCGCGGTGGACGCCGCCAACATCCTCAAGCCGGCGCTGGCGCGGGGCAAGCTCCGGCTCATCGGCGCGACCACCTTCGACGAGTACAGCCGGCACATCGAGAAGGATCCGGCGCTGAAGCGACGACTGCAGCCGTTGGTGGTGGAGGAGCCGACCGTTCCGGACACGGTGCGGATCCTGCGCGGTGTGCGACCGCACTACGAGGAGCACCACGGGCTGCGCTTCACCGACGAGGCGCTGGAGGCGGCGGCGCGGCTGTCCACCCGCTACATCCCGGATCTCTTCCTTCCTGGCAAGGCGATCGACCTGCTGGACGAAGCGGCGAGCAAGGTGTGGTACGAGGCGCAGCGACCGTCGGAGAACTCGGGCGGCGACGCCGGGGCGGCGGACCACGAGGCGGAGCAGGGAGCTTCCGGGCAGACGACGGGAGTCGTCACCGGTCGCGACGTGGCTGCGGTGCTGTCCGCGCAGACCCGGATACCGCTGAGCCGGCTGCTCGCGGAGGGCGCGCAGCGCAGCGAGGAGATCATACGGACGTTGGGACGGCGTCTCGTCGGCCAACGTCGGGCCCTGGCGGCGGTCGCCACGGCGGTCCAGCGCTCCCACGCCGGGTTGCGTCCCGGGACGGGCCCGCTCGCCTCCCTGCTGCTGGCCGGCCCGCCCGGGGTCGGCAAGACCCAGCTCGCCAAGGTCCTCGCCGGCTACCTGCTGGGCAGCGACACGGCGTTGATCCGGTTGGACATGGGCGAGTACCAGGAGTCCCACACGGTGAGCCGGCTGATCGGTGCGCCACCCGGATACGTCGGCCACGACGAGGGCGGGCAGCTGACCGAGGCGGTACGGCGTCGGCCGTACTGCGTGGTTCTGCTGGACAACGTCGATCAGGCGCACCCGGACGTGCTGAACCTGCTCGCGCAGGTCCTCGACGAGGGTTTCCTGGTCGACGGGCGGGGCCGCAGGATCAGCTTCGCGAACTCGACCCTGTTGGCCACGGTCAGCGTCGAGGCGGATCTGCTCCGGAGGCAGAGCGGTGTCGGGTTCCGGCCGGAGGACGGCACCGATGCCGCCGACGGTCGGTTCGACCAGGTACGGGCCGACCACCTGCGTCACCTACGTGAAGCGCTCGGCTCGGAGATCCTGAGTCGGGTCGACGACGTCGTCGTGCTCGAGCCGCTGGGGCACTCCGACGTCGAGCAACTGGTCGACCTGCTCATGGAGGACATCCGGCAGAACCTGGCGGAGCAGCGGGTGGAACTGCGCCTCACCGCGGAGGCCCGGTCCTGGCTGGCGCACAAGGGGTACGACTCCGAGCATGGCGCGCGGATGCTGCGCCAGGTCATCCAGGAGACGTTGGTCGCACCCGCGGTGGCGGGCCTGGTGGACCGGCAGTTCGTCGCCGGGGACGTGCTCCAGGCGGACGTCGCGGACGACGCCGTGCACCTCGCGGTGGCCGGCAAGTCGTCCAGGGACCACCTCGTCGCCGCGTAGGCGGACGACCAGCCGCCGGAGCTGACCGATTCGGTGGCCCGCCACACCGGCCGGGCCACCGGATCGTCACCTACCCCCGTTCGACGAGCTTGCGCAGATTGGTGAGGTGCATCTGCCAACCGGCGCGATGCTCGTCCGCGACCGTGTCGCCGTCGGGGATACGGTCCAGCCCGCTCTCCCGCACCTGTACGACCGTGCCGCTCTCGGTTGCGCGCAGCGTGAACTCGACGTGCGTGCTCGCCGGCCAACCGTCGTCGGCCCAGTCCATCGCCAGCCGGCTGCCCTCGGCGAGTTCGGTGACCACGCCGGTGGTCTGGTTGGCGCCCTCCGGCCCCTCCCAGGTCTCCTTCACCTGACCACCGACGACCGGGTCCAGATCCAGGTAGCTCCACCAGCCCCGTCGGGTGTCGGCGTCGACAAGCGCCCGCCAGACCCGTTCGACCGGGGCCTTGATCTCGACGGACTGCTGCACCTTCGTGTCGTCGGCGTCGTTCGTCATGCCGAGAAGCCTAAGGGACGTCTCGCACCTGGGCGGGCATTGCGGACACCGGGTCGCTCTGTCGCCCCCGAACGCCGCGCGGCGGCGATGCCGGCCCCCGCCGGCAGGTCAGCAAGCTGAGAGAACCGCGATCCCCGCTGGGGCGCGAGACTGTTCGCGTCATTGAACACCTACGGAGGGTGGTTGATGTGCAAGCTGCGCCCGCTACCGGTTCCCGTACCGCTCGACCGGCCGTGCAGCCAGAGATCCGGACCGGCCGCGTCGTCGTCGCGAGCGCGGCGGCCGGTGTGCTGCTGGCCGTCCTCTGGTCGTACGAGTTCGTCGACTCCGTGATCGGCGACAACGTGGCCGACGCGATGCTCGGCCACGACGCCAAGGCCGAGGCCATCGTCGGCACGACAGCCGGCCTGCTGTTCGCCTTCGTCTCCGGCCTCGCCGGCACGTTCACCGCCTGCAACATCGCGATGGCCGCGTCCGTGGGGCCGATGGCCCAGGCGAGTGCCACGAGCCCCACCCGTGCCGTCGTGCGGGGCATCGGCCTGCTCGCGGCCGGCATGTGTGCGGTGTCGGCCAGCTACGGCGTCATCGGGGTGCTGATCGGCGACCGCCTGCCGCAACTGTCCACCGACCGCGTCGGCGACATGCCGGTGCGGATCATCCAGTCGTCGGTCGTCTTCGGCCTTGTCGGTCTGGCTCTCATCTACCTCGGCCTGGCCGCGCTGCACGTGGTGCCCGACCCGTTCACCCGGCACCCACAGTGGCGCGTCGTCGCGTTGGGCGCGCTCATCGGTGGGTTTCTCATCGGCCGGCCGTACCCGTTGTTCAACAAGCTGTTCCACTGGGCCGTCGAAACCGAGCAGCCCCTCGTCGGCGCCGCCGCGTTCGTACTGCAGTCGTTGGGCAACATCGCCCTGGTCACGATCATCTTCGCGATCCTGGTCGCGGCGACGCGCGGGCGGTTCCTGCGGGCGCTCACCGCGAACCCGCGCCGGGCGGCCGTGGTCAGCGGCAGCCTGCTGGTCGCCCTGGGCGTCTTCACGGTCGTCTACTGGGATGTCCGCGTTCCGTCGATGTTCGGGTTCGGCTGGTTCCCGGTCCTCTTCTACAACCAGTAGTGACGCGGGCATTCATCGCGTACGCCGATGCGCCCGGCACCGCGCGGCGGCTTTGCCGGGATCCGGAGTCGTTGTTAGCGTGCCTTGACGGCGACGGACGCGGGGGTCCGGCGCACACCAGGGAAGTGTCACTCATGACCGATGACAGGAAGCGCGAAGCGGAACCCAGGTTGCTCTCCGGCGGCAATCCCCAGATCCCCAAGGGTGAGGGCAACGGTCCGGTGCGGGACTACATAGCCGCCATGCCGGGCTGGAAACGGGACGTCGGACGACGCCTCGATGACCTCATCGTGCGTACGGTTCCCGGCGTGCACAAGGCGGTCAAGTGGAACCAACCGTTCTACGGGCTCAAGGGCGAGGGCTGGTTCCTGTCGTTCCGCTGCTACACGAACTATGTGCAGGTGCAGTTCCTGAAAGGAACCTCGCTCGATCCGGTGCCGCCGAAACCGTCGAAGCACGACGAGGTGCGTTACCTCGACATTCGTCAGGACGACGGGCTGGACGAGGAGCTCTTCCGCTCCTGGGTGCAGCAGGCCAGCAGGTTGCCGGGGGAGAGGATGTGACCGCGCGCCGAGGCACCGAACCGGCACGTCCGGTCTAGCCGTCGGTCCCGCTCGGTCGGCAGGGCGGTGTGTCCATGGCGGCCAGCCGGCGCGGGTCGACCAGAGCCACGACCTCGACGATACGGCCGTCGCGCACGGTGCACGCCATCACGCTGAGTGGCGCCCCGCTGCGGCTCCAGGTCATGACGCCCGGCTCGCCGTTGACCAGGACCCGGCGCGCCACGACCGAGGCCCGGGCACCACGTCGGGCGGCGGCGATCACCTCGGTGGCACCGAGCTTCACCGTGACTCCGCCCGGCGTGTACGACCGCCACGTGATCTGCGGGTCGAGTACGCGCAGGAGAGCCTCGAAGTCTCCGTTCCGGGCAGCGGCCAGGAACGCGTCGACCACCTGGCGTTGGCGTCGGCGCCCGTCGCTGGGAAGGTCGGCGCCGCGTACCTTGCGTCGGGCGCGGCTCGCCATCATCTTGGTCGCGGCCGTGGAGGCGCCGACGATCTCGGCGATGTCCTTGAACGGCACCGCGAAGATGTCGTGCAGCACGAACGCCAGCCGTTCGTCAGGCCCCAGAGCGTCGAGCACCACGAGCAGGGCGAGGCCGACGTTGTCGTTCGCCACCGCCGCGTCATCCGGGCTCTCGACGTCCTCGCTGACCGTGAACTCGGGGAGATCGGCGTCGTACGCCGTGGGCGCCCGGTTCTTGCGGGCGCGCAGCATGTCGACACAGATTCGCGCCGTGACGGTCGTCAGCCAGCCGGCAAGGTTGTTGATCGAGGCCGGATCGTGGCGAGCCAGTCGCAGCCACACCTCCTGGACGGCATCCTCGGCATCTGACGTCGATCCGAGCATCCGATGAGCCAGCGCCGTCAGGCGCGCTCGCTCGCCATCGAACACGGTCGCCAGGTGCGCGTCCGGCGTCATGGTTGTTACCTCTCGTGGCCGGGTTCCGTCACAACCTACGACGCGCCCCGCACGGGCGAGGTAACGGATGTGAGGAGTTGCCGTGCACACCGCGCTGTGGATCGTGACCGCCGTCGTCGCGACCGGGTTCATCATCGGCGGGGTCAGTCAGGTGGTGCTGACGAAGGAGAAGTATCGCTCGTTCGGAGCGAACCAGCACTGGGTGGACGACTTCGGCCGCGGGCACATCAAGGCGATCGGCACCATCAAGATCATTGGTTCGCTCGGCCTGATCCTGCCCGCCGTACTCGATGTGGCGGTCGTGCTCGTGCCGTTGGCTGCGTCCGGCCTGATGCTGGTGATGGCCGGTGCGGGGACCACCAGGTTCCGCCGCAGCGAGTGGGGCTATCTGCTCGGTGACCTGATGTTCATCGGCCTGCTGGGTTTCGTCGCCTGGGGGAGGTTTGCGCTCGCCCCGCTGGGCTGACGGGCGCCAGACCGGCCGCGGCGCACGACTTCCGGCCCGCGCGGGCCGTGCGGTTCAGCCGCCGACCTCGCTGACCTGGGCGAACGGCGCGTCGTCGCGCCACACCACGTGGATGACGAAGTGGTGGTTCGTCTCCAGGAAGAAGACCGCAAGGTTGTCCGGGGTGTCCTGCACGGTCTTCGCCGAGTACCCGGGGCCGGGGGTGGCGGTGACGAGATGCACCCGCCCACGACTGGCGCGGACCACGGTCTGGCCGCCCTCCACCCGGAACGAACGCAGGTACGTCGCGACACCCGCGGCGTCCGTGGTGACGGTCCAGCCGTCCCTGGTGGTCGTCCGCTGCGCACCGACCGCGCGGGTCGGGGTCGCCGCGGCGGACGGCGCCGTGGCGGACGGAGCGGCCGACGACGGTGGTGGCGACGACGGGATCGGCGGTGCCGGCGTCGTGACGCTCGGCGGTTCGTCGCCGGCGTCGTCGCGGCGCAGCTCGCGAACCGAGGCGAGCGCCTCCGCGCCGGCCGGGGCGGTGCGCAGTACGGGGAGCAGGGCGACCGAGGCCAGCGCGACGCTGGTGACGGTGGCTGCGAGCCACACCAGTGTAGGCGCCCAGTTGCGCAGCGTACGCATGATCATCCCTCCGCCCACCTGCGCCATAGGGTGATCCTATGGCGCTGATCCTGCTGGTCGAGGACGACCGCATCATCACCGCGGCGCTGTCCCGCGCGCTGACCGACGCGGGTCATGTCGTGCGGCCCGTCGGCCAGGCCGCCGAGGCGTTGCGCATCCTGACCGAGGAGCAGCCCGATCTGATCCTCCTCGACCTCGGGCTGCCCGACATCGACGGTACCGACGCGCTCCGAATGATCCGGTCCGTCTCCGACGTGCCGGTCGTCGTCGCCACGGCCCGCCGGTCGGAGACCGACATCATCCACCTGCTCAACTCGGGCGCCGACGACTACGTGACCAAGCCCTTCTCCGGCGGGCACATCCTGGCCCGCATCTCCGCGGTACTGCGGCGGTACCGCCGCAGCGCCGGCGAGGAGGGGCCCGCGACCATCATCGTCGGGCCGCTGGTGATCAGCCGCAGGGAGCGGCGGGTCGCCATGAACGGCGAGCCGATCAAGCTGACCCGGCGTGAGTACGACGTGCTCACGTACCTGGCCGAGCGCGTCGGGCAGGTGGTGAGCCGGCGGGAGCTGATGACCGAGGTCTGGCAGCAGGCCCGTATCGGCGAGGAGCAGACGATCGACGTCCACATCTCCTGGCTGCGGCGCAAACTCGGCGAGACGGCCGCCGCGCCGCGCCTGCTGCACACCGTCCGCGGGGTCGGCGTCATGATGGTCGACCCGGGATGACCCGCGGTCCCGGGACCGGGCGGAGGTCGCGATGAGGTGGGCACTCAACAGGCTGGCGCTGGCCATCACGTCGATGGTGGCGCTGGCCTTCCTCGTACCGCTCGCGGTGGTGACCCGCCAGCTCGCGCACGACCGGGCCGTCGGCGACGCCCGCCAGCAGTCGGCGGCGATGGTGGCGGCGCTCGCCGTCGACGCCGACCCGCAGCTGCTGTCGCGTGCGGTGGCGAGCACCGCTGCCGGCAGCGAGGGGCGGCTCGCCGTGCACCTGCCCGACGCGACCCCGGTCGGGGTGGCGCACGCCAGTGCCGCCGACGTGACGCTCGCCGCCGGGTACCGGCGCCCGGTCACCGCGGACGCCGGGGGTGGGCTGGCGTACCTGCTGCCCACGGTGATCGGTGACGACCAGACCGCGGTGATCGAGGTGTACATCCCCCGCGAGGACATGGAGCGCGGGGTGCGACGCTCCTGGTTGGCCCTCGCGGTCCTCGCCGTCGTCCTGGTCGGCGGCTCCACGCTCGTCGCCGACCGGCTGGCCGGCCGGATCGTGCGGTCCACCCGCCGGCTCGCCGACGCGGCGCGCCAGCTCGGCACCGGTGACCTGACCGCCCGCGTCCACCCCGCCGGCCCGCCGGAGCTGCGCGACGCCGCACAGGCGTTCAACGGGCTCGCCCAGGACATGCGGCGACTGATCGACGCCGAGCGGGAGCTGGCCGCCGACCTGTCGCATCGCCTGCGCACACCGCTGACGGCGCTGCGCCTCGACGCCGAGGCGATGCCACCCGGGCCCGTCGGGGAGCGGATGCGGCAGGCCTGCGACCTGCTCGACGAGGAGCTGGAGGCGATCATCACGGGGGCCCGGCGCAGCGTGAGCGAGCGCGGCGCCGAGAGCGCCGATCTGGTCGAGGTGCTTGCCGACCGGCTGGCGTTCTGGTCGGTGCTGGCCGAGGACCAGCAGCGTCCCTGGACGGTGGCCGGCGGTGAGCAACCGGTGCCGGTGCCGCTGCCACGCGGCGACCTGATCCTGGCGGTGGACGCCCTGCTCGGCAACGTGTTCGCGCACACGCCCGAGGGATCCGCGTTCCGGGTCACCGTCTCCCCGGACGGGCTGGTCGTCGACGACGCCGGCGCCGGCATCGCCGACCCCGCCGCGGCCGTCCGGCGCGGCGCGAGCGGAGCCGGCTCGACGGGGCTCGGCCTGGACATCGTGCAGCGGGTGGCGACCGCGGCCGGGGGCCGGCTCGACATCGGACGCGGGCCGCTGGGCGGTGCCCGGGTGGCGCTCCTGCTGGCGGCGGACGCCGCGCCCGGTCAGCGGTCCCGGCCGGACGGGCGGGACCAGCGTGCCGGTCGGGGCTGAGCCCGCACCTGCCCGCATGGTGCCCGGGCGACCACGGACCGCGCTTTAAAGATCCTTTCCGGAGTCTTTAAGGCTTCGTTACGGCACCCGTGCCTAGCGTCCACAGCCGTAACTCGAGGTGTGTCGGACGGTCCGGCAACCAGGACAGGACGGTTGACGAAACGATGGCCATTCGCAAGATCATCGCTTACCCGCTCGCGGCGGTCGCGGCCGCCGCCGGCTCGACGCTGGCGATCCAGTCGCCCGCCGCGGCGCACGGGTACGTCTCCTCGCCGCCGAGCCGGCAGGCCCTGTGTGCGCAGCGCGCCGTGCCGGACTGCGGCCCGATCCAGTTCGAGCCGCAGAGCGTGGAGGGGCCGAAGGGACTCAAAAGCTGCGACGGCGGGCTCTCGCAGTTCGCCGTGCTCAACGACAACAGCCGCAACTGGCCGGCCCGCGCGGTGGGCGACACCGTCAGCTTCAGCTGGACGTTGACGGCCCGGCACCGCACCAGCACCTGGGAGTACTTCATCGGCAACACCCGGGTCGCCGTGTTCGACGACGGCAACCGGCAGCCCGAGGCGGTCGTCACCCACCAGGTCGACCTCAGCAGGTTCCCCGGCCGGCAGACGGTGCTCGCGATCTGGAACATCGGCGACACCCCGATGGCCTTCTACAACTGCATCGACCTGAACGTCGGCGGCGGAGGCGGCACTCCGCCGGCCCCGACGCCGACGCCCACCCCCACCGGCGTCCCGACGCAGGAACCGACCGTCGCGCCCACGCAGACCGCGACGGCCACCGAGCCGGCGAACCCGGGCCAGACCGGTGCGCCGACCGGTGCCGCCTGGGCGGCGGGTGTCGCGTACCGGGTCGGCGACGAGGTCACATTCGACGGAAAGCGCTACCGCTGCCGGCAGGCCCACACCGCGATCCGTAGCTGGGAGCCGTCGCCGTTCACCCTCGCCCTCTGGCTGCCGGCATGAGGCGCCGCACCAGGCTCGGCGTCGCCCTGCTGCTGGCCGTGGCGGTTCCGCTCTCGACGGTCGCCTGCGGCACCGAGCCCGACGAGCCGGCGCCGCCGGCCCAGGCCCCCGCGGCCGTGCAGGTCGGCAACACCCACAACGACGCCGACGTCCGGTACCTGCAGATGATGGTCGCCCACCACGAGCAGGGCATGCAGCTCGTTCGGCTGGCCAGGACGCGGGCGCAACAGGAGGAGATCAAGATCTTCGCCGCGGCCGTCGAGGCCACCCAGGGCGACGAGGTGACCATGATGAGGTCCTGGCTGGGCACCTGGTCCGAGCCGACGACGGTCGACCACGATCCGGGCGCCCATGCCGCGCACGGTGGACTGCCGGCCACGGGGGCCGAGCAGATCGCCGCGCTGGAGGAGGCGTCCGGGGCCGTTTTCGACCGGCAGTTCCTCAACCTCTTCGTCGGCCATCAGCACAACGCGGTGGAGATGTCCCAGCGGGAGGCCCAGGAGGGAGCGAACCCCGAGACCAAGGATTTCGCCCGCCGGGTCCAGGAGTCCCGCGCTGACCAGATCGCACAGATGCTGGCGTTGCTCAACGGCTGACTGAGCCGCCCGAGAACCCCGGGTCGCCGTACTCCCGCTGTGGGGGGTGCGGCGGCCCGGCCGGCGTTCGTGGCCGCCGGGTCCGTGCGGCCGACACAGCCTCACCGCCGTGATCTCAGCACGTCGATCTCGCAGCCCGGCGCGGACGGGTCGAAGCCGTGCTCGACCAGCCAGCGGACGGCCAGCAGGCTCCGCAACGACCACCACGCGCGGATCACGTCGAGGTCGACGTCGGTGCCGTAGCCGGCGACGACGTCGCCAAGGTGCTCCTCGTGACCGAGCGTCAAGGTGGCGAGATCGAACAGGGCGTCGCCCCGGCCCGCCTCGGACCAGTCGAGCACGCCGGTGACCTCGTCACCGTCGACGAAGACGTGCGCGACCTGCAGGTCGCCGTGCGTGAACACCGGTGTCCACGGTCGGAGCGCGGCCTCGGCGATCCGGCGGTTACGGGTGACCAGGTCGGCGGAGAGAACGCCGTTCCTGACGAGCCACTCACATTCGCCGTCGAGCGTCGATGTCAACTCGTCGAGGCTCCGACCGGGCCAGGGCGGCAACGGCGCCTCGTGCAGCCGCCGCGCGGCGGCACCCGCCGCGGCCCACGCGGTCGGCGACGCTGTCGACGGCTCGCCGAGGCGGCCGAGTGCGGTGCCGGGCAGGGCGGCCAGCGCGAGCACCGGCGGCTTCCGCCACCGGACCTCCGGAGTCGGGACCGGCGCCATGGCCATCGCCTCGACCTCGACGTCCGTACGCGTCTGATCAGCGTCGATCTTTAGGAACACGTCGCCGACGCGCAGGGTCGCACGCTCGTCATGGGCGACGATCACCTCGATCTTCTCCACTCGGCCATTCTTCGCGCGGGTGACCACCGAAGTCGCCGGGTTTATCGGGTACGACCGCGGTTGGCCGCTGCTACGCGTCCCCTGCCGCCGCGGTTGTGACCGGCTGGCGGAGGATGGTGCGCTGCTTCTCGGCCGCGACCCTGCGGAAGTCGCTGAGATAGATCTCGTGGTGGGTGCCGGACAGGCGAAACCCGTGGCCGGGGATGACCTCATGGTGCAGTTGCGCGAGCACGTCCGCCTCGTCGTCGAAGGAGCCGACGTGCAGGGTCTGCACGCACCGCCCCTCGGACAGCGTCTCCAGGCGGACGTCGTCCAGACGCGCCGGCGGGTTCTTCGCCCGGGCCTGCTCGACGGCGGTGGCGAACCTGGCCTGGTCGAGCCAGTCCGGGACCATGAGCATCAACGTCCAGTCCCACCTCGACTTGTCCCGTGCCGTGGTGAAGGACGCCAGGTCCTCGGCCCACCAGAGGCCTTCCAGGGGCGGCACCACGTAGTCACGACCGAGCTCTCGCTTGCTGGCGAACTTCAGTCGGTACGCCACGGGATAGAGCGCTTCGATCGCCTCGGCGAAGGCGGGCGCCGTGTTGGGGTCACCCTGGCCGTCGATCATGAGGTACTGCAGGTCCGGCACGTCCACGATCCGGAACCGGCCCCGTCGCGCCTGGTAGCCGTCGAGGGTCTGCTTGAAGTCGACCTTGGTCGTCATCGGACACCTGGGCTCGGCCGGCGAGCCACTGCCTTTCCGCCTCCAGGAGGCTCAGCGAGTACGTGAACACCTCACGCGCCGCCGGCGGGAGGGGAGCCTGCGCCTGTCGCCCCCCTGGGTCGCGGCGAACCGGACCTCGATCCGCGCCGGGCGGGTGCGCCGGTCAGCCACGACGGCCGGAGTCCGCGGAGGCCGGCGCGTGGTGGGACGGCTGTGCGGGCTGGAACAGCTCGATCAGGTTGCCGGCGGGGTCGGCGAGCAGGATCTGGCGCCCGCCGGGTCCGGAGACGGCATCGCTGCGGAACGACACGCCGGCTTCGCGAAGTCGGTCGATCTCGGCGTCCAGGTTCTCGGCGATGAGGTGGATGCGGTTGCGACCGGGGGTGGCCGCGTCGGCTGGGGTGGCCCGGGCGCCCGAGCTGGCGGGCCCGGACAGGAGCAGCCGCAGCGGTCCGCGGACCACGTCGGCGAAGGCCGGCGCGGCGCTGGTGTTGAGGGCGAAGCCGAGGCAGGTGGTGTAGAAGTCCACCGCGGCCTGGACGTCGTCGACGAGGTACCGGACCGTCGCGTACTGGTGGGGCGTGGTCATCGCGGGTTCTCCTTGGTGACGGTGGGAACGAGCATCGGCAGCAGACATCGAATCCGGGATTCGATGTCCGCGGTGGATCGGAGGAATGCCGGATATCCGTCCGGGCCGGAGCCGCCGGCCGCCGCGGGGTCGGGGATGCTCCAGTGCATCCGGCGGGGCTGGTCGATGAACTCGGGGCAGGTCTCGCGGGCCTTGTCGCACAGGGTGATGACGTAGTCGAACCGATGGCCGGTGAGGGTGTTCAGGTCGGTGGGACGTTTGTGGGACAGGTCGACGCCGTACCTGTCGCGCAGCGCTCGCACGGTGTGCGGATGCAGGCACGGTCTGGGACGGGTGCCCGCACTGTGAGCCGCGACGCGGCCGGCCGTGTGGTGTCGGAGCAGGGCCTCGGCCGCCGGCGAACGGGCGCTGTTACCGGTGCAGACGAACAGCACCGCCACCGGCTCGACCGGAAGGGGGGCCTGCGGAGCCGGGGCCAGGCGTAGCGCCGGATGCAGGGCGGCGCCGGTGCCGGCCAACCCGTCGGCGCAGCGGTTCACATCCAGGTGGTAGTAGCTGTCCCGGCCGTCGAAGCTGCTGCGGGTGGCGACGACGAATCCTTCGTCGCGCAGCAGCCGCAGGTGGTAGGACACCAGGTTCTGCGGCTCGCCGGTCAGCGCCGCCAACTCGCGGACCCGCAGGTCGCTGGTGGCGAGCTCGGTCAGCAGTCGCCAGCGCAGCGGGTGGCTGGCCAAGCGTACGAACGCAGGGGCGGCCTGATGCGCCGAGGTCATGCCTCCACATTACATCAAACTGATTTGATGCATCTGGGTGGACAGTGGCGAAGTCGGCGGCAGCCGCTCAAGGGTGACGCCGACCGTCAAACCCGTATCGTTGAACCGGCGGCAGAACTTCGCGTCGGCATCGGCAGGTCAGTGAGGCGAAACCTCAAAAGCACGGGTCGGCTCCGGCCGGTTGACCTGGCACGCGCACACGGCCTGTCCACGCAGGCGGTCCGCAACTACGAGGCGGCCGGCATCCTGCCCGGCGCCGAACGCACCCCGCACGGCTACCGCACCTACACGATGCGGCACGCGCAGGCTTTGCGCGCGTTCCTCGCCCTGGTGCGCGGACACGGACACCAGACGGCCGCGGCGATCATGCAGGCGATCCACCGGGACGCCACCGAGGACGCGCTTCGGCTCATCGACGAAAGTCACGCACAACTTCTCGACGACCGTCGTACCCTCCGATCGGTCGAGGCCGCGCTCCGCGACCTCGAACCGGTGCCGGAGGAGCGCGGCGCGATGTTCGTCGGCGCGCTGGCGCGACGGCTCGGCATCCGCCCTGCCACGCTGCGTAAGTGGGAGCGCGCCGGCCTGCTCCGGCCGGGCCGCGACCCCCGGACGGGCTACCGGATCTACAGCGCGGCCGACGTACGCGACGCCCTGCTGGCCCACCAGCTCAGACGAGGCGGCCACCTGCTCGAACAGATCGCCCCGCTGCTCGCCCAGGTCCGTTCCGCCGGAGGTGTCGCACCACTCGCGTCGGTGCTGCGCGACTGGCACGCCCGCCTGTCGGCCCGGAGCCGCGCCATGCTCGCCGGTGCCGCCGCGCTGGACGCCTACCTCGACGGTCGATCCACCGACTCCTCGGGAGGACCGGACACGCCAACGCGCCGGTCCCGCTGACGATCTTCACGACGAAGGGACCGCCGGCGCCGACCGAGGCCGGCCGGCGACGGCGGCGGGTCAGGGGCGCTCGGCGGACCGCCGGCCGCCGCCCGACCGCGTCGCCCGCCAGGCACGCACGAGGGCGGCGACACTGCCGTACCGCCGGGCGGCCTCCTGCCGGGTCGCACGCTCGACCACCCTCCGCTGGGCGGCGGTGCCGCGCCAGGCGTCCGGAGAGTCGAGCAGATGGTGCACCGTACGGCCCAGGACGTAGACGCTGGTTCGCTGGTCGATGACCGAGCCGCGGACGGATTCCTCCGGCGCCATGTAGCGGCGAGACCCGGGAAGCTGCTCGGAGTCGAGGATGAACGGACCCGGCCGGTACTCGTCGAGGTCGATCAAGCGCATCCGGTGGGCGTCGAAGTCGTAGAGGAAACACCCGTCGTACAGGTCGACCGTGACGTAACCGGCAGCGGCGACGGCGAGGTGTGCGTCGAGGATCGCGTCGAGCGCCGCGTACACCTCGGCGAGCGGCAGTCGCTGGAACCGGGCCAGGCCGGAACGGTCGGAGCCGTTGACCGTGGCGTGGTGCAGCAGGGTCCCGTCACACCACGGGTAGACAAGTGTCGGCCCGTCGGTGCCGTCGAAGATCAGCTCGGGACGGACGATGACGTCGTGCCGGATGGCGGCGTGCACCGCGGCCGCGCGGGCCAGCGACGCCCGGGACTGCGGCGTCCCGGCCGTCTTGACGAACCAGCGGCGCCCTCCGGACTCGACGCCGTAGGCGAGACAACCGGAGCCCTGCTCGGCGAAGACGGCGAACGCGGCAGCCGGATCGGTGCTGATCAACACGGGCCGACGGTAGCGGTGGGGTCCCGACGCCCACAACGGCCCTGCGCCTCGGGGTCCGGTCCCGGCGCCGGTGCGAAGTTTGCCGATGTGAGCGCAGGGTAGTTCGACGGCTGTGACCACACCTGAGCAGCGACGGCAGGATGAGGAAGCGCTCGAGAGCGGCGAGGCGTACCAGGATGCCGAAGGGCGCCGGACCGCAGACCCGGACACCGCAGCCGCGCACGCCGACAGCGAGGCCGACCGTAATGCCGAGCAGTTGAGCCGTGGCGAGGTCGGCCCGGGCATCCCCGAGAGCCAGTGAGACGTTAACAGGGGGCCCTTCCGCTACCGGAGGCGTTAACAGGGGGCCCTTCCTTGCTCACCGGGTGCGCAGCCGCCACCCGGCGACGGCCGCGACGGCCAGCAGGACCACGAGCACCGGGCCGCCGATCAGCGCGACGAGGCCGGCGCCGACGTTGGCGCCGATCCCACCGGCGGTCAGCACCCGCCCCGCGAAGCCGACCAGCGCGCCGGCCGCGACGAGGGGCGCCAGCACCGCCCACCACCGGGGGTCCAGACGGCGTACGGCGGTGGCGCGCACCAGCACGGCGAGCGCGGCCACGGCGACGCCGCACGCGACGACGCCGACGAACCGGTCCCCGACCGGGCCGAGGCTCACCGGGCGCACCACGTAGTCCAGAACCACCCCCTCATCGGCGAGCCGCCGCGCCTCGTCGTTGGTGAGATCACCGACCAGCCACCAGACGGCGACCGGTGCGGCCAGGACCAGCAGCAGGGACGGGAGCGCGGGTCGGTAGGCAGCCGGCATCGAAGGTCACCTCTCCTCAGGGGGCGGTGGCGGTTCGCCGGCCAGTATGCGGTGCGCAGCGGGAACGTTTCGGCGCCGTCGGACGGGTAATCAGCCGCGCCGGTTCCGGTTGGGCGGGCCGCCGCCCTGACCCGCGAGGGAGCGATCGATGTCAGACCAGCAGCCCACCGTCGTCCTCGTCCACGGCGCGTTCGCCGAATCGGCGAGCTGGAACGGCGTGATCGAGCGGATGGGCGCGGCGTACTCGGTGGTGGCCGCCGCGAACCCGCTGCGCAGCCTGCCGGACGACGCCGCCTACCTGCGCGACGTGATGGCCGGGATCGGCGGGCCGGTCGTGCTGGTGGGCCACTCGTACGGCGGCATGGTGATCACCGAGGCGGCCACGGACGACCCGTCGGTGCGCGCCCTCGTCTACGTCAACGCGTTCGCCCCGGACACGGGGGAGTCGGCGCTGGCGCTGTCCGGGCAGTTCCCCGGCAGCACGCTGCCGGACACGCTGGTGCGGTACCCGGTGTCCAGCGGCGGGAACGAGGTGGCGATCGGGCAGGACGCGTACCACAAGCAGTTCGTCGCGGACGTGCCCGAGGATGTCGCGGCGCTGATGGCGCGCACCCAGCGGCCGGCCACCGAGCAGGCGCTCGGCGACTCGTTGACCGCGTCGCGGCCGGCCTGGCGGTCGCTGCCCACGTGGTTCGTCTTCGGCGACGCCGACATGAACGTGCCGGTGGCCGCGCACCGGTTCATGGCGGAGCGGGCCGGCGCGCGGGGTGTCCGGGAGATCGCCGGTGCCTCGCACGCGATGACGGTGTCGCGGCCCGCCGAGGTCGCCGAGACGATCATCGAAGCGGTACGCGGAACCAGCTGACCCGGCCGTGCCCCGTACCTGCCGGCGCGCGGCCGTCTCGGCGACCATCCGCGAAGGGGGCCGGCGCCGAAGGGGTCAGGCGGTCGTGCAGTGTGCGCCGTTCAGGGTGACCGAGGCCGGTTCGCCGGTGTGCCAGGCGTTTACCGCTGGCAACCGGCACCGGCAGCACACGTGGCACCTCGCCAGGACTTGACCTTGACCTTCGGGTAAGGCCCAGCCTGGGTCGTGCCGGCCGCGGTGGCCGGTACGAGGAGGATGTCGACGTGGAGCTGCTGACCATCGGGTCGTTCGGCCGGTCCGCCGGCCTGACCGCGAAGGCGTTGCGCCTGTACGACGACATCGGGTTGCTGCCGCCGGCCGCGGTCGACGCGGAGTCCGGTTACCGCTTCTACGCACCCGATCAGCTCGACCGCGCGCGGCTGATCGCCACGCTGCGCCGGATCGGCATGCCGCTGGCGGAGATCCGCCGGGTGTGCGACCTCGATGCCGCCGCGGCGGCCGAGGCGATCGGCGCCTGGTGGCGGGAGGTCACGGCCGACACGGCGGCGCGCAGCCGCGTCGCCACCCACCTCGTGGACCTGCTCGCCGGAAGGGACACGACCATGCCCGACACGAACCGCGCCCCCGCCCTCCGCTACGCCGTCCGCTGTGAGGCGGGCGCCGCGCGGGACAGCAACGAGGACGTCGCGTACGCCGGTGACCGCCTGCTGGCCGTCGCCGACGGGACCCGGGGACCCGGCGGTGCCGCCGCGAGCACCGCAGCCGTGGACGCGCTCACGGCGCTGGAACCGACCGACGCGACCGGGCCGGAGCTGCTCACCATGCTGGCCGACGCGGTGGCCGACGCCGACCGTCACGTTCGCCGTGCGGCGACCGACGACCACCGGCCGGTCACCACGCTGACCGCGTTGCTGCGCTCCGGCGACCGGCTCGCACTGGTGCACGTCGGCGACAGCCGGGCGTACGTGCTGCGGGGTGGCGAGCTGTTTCAGCTGACCCGCGACCACACGTACGTGCAGTCGCTGGTCGACCAGGGCCGGCTCGGCGCCGACGAGGCCGCCGCCCACCCGCAGCGTGCCCTGCTGGCGCGGGCGCTGGGTGCCGGCGCCGGCCCGGTGGAGGCCGACCTGGCCCTGCGTACCGTCGTCGACGGCGACCGCTACCTGCTCTGCTCCGACGGGCTGTCCGCGGTCCTCGACCGCGCCGAGCTGTCCGCCGCCCTCGGCCTCGACGGTGATCCCGAGCAGGTCGCGCAGCGGCTGACCGACCTGGCGTACGCGAAGGGCGCACCCGACAACATCGCCTGCGTCGTAGCCGACGTGATCTCCTGACCCACCCGGGTTAGGGGGTGGTGGCGGGGTGGTGGTTGTCGGTGTGGGTGGCCGGGAGGGGGGTTGGGCTGGGAGTGGGGGTGGGGGCGGGGGCGGTGGAGTCGCGGACGACAAGCAGGTGGCCGGTCGAGCGGCGGCGCGGACGGGTCGATCTTGGTTTGAGTGCGAGTGACAGCGCCATCCGGCCCATGTCGGTCATCGGCAGCCGGATGGTGGTGAGGCTCGGGGCGAGATCGGCGGCGACGGAGACGTCGTCGAATCCGACGACCGACATCCGCTCGGGCACGGGGATGCGGTGCGCCCGCAGGGTCGACAGCACGCCGATGGCCATCGCGTCGTTGAGGGCGATGATCGCGGTGGTCCGGGGGTGGTCGCGCAGGATCAGTTCGGCGGCCACCCGCCCGCCGTCGCGGGTGAAGTCGCAGTGGACGACGGCGAGGTCGTCGAGGGAGAGGCCGCGCTGGTGCAGGGCCGTCGACACGCCGGCGAGCCGGTCGGCCACAGTGGTGAGCCCGGCCGTCCCGGCGGCCACCGCGATGTGCCGGTGACCGAGGTCCAGCAGGTGCTCGGCGAGGGCCCGGCCGCCCGCCTCGTTGTCCGGCAGGACCGCGTCGACGCCGAGCGCGTGCCGGCCGATGACGGCGACCCGGCCGCCCTGCCGCTGGAACTCCGCCAGCTCGGCCCGGGCCTCGGCCTCGATGCGGGCGTCGTCGTAGCCGGACCCGGCGACGAGGATGATGCCGACCCGCTGCGCGATGAGGTGACGCAGCTGCCGGAGCTCGGCGTCCGGGTCGCGGCCCGAGTGACAGATCTGCACCAGCAACCCCTCCTCGGCGGCGACCTGGATGACTCCGCCGGCGATCTCCGAGAAGTACGGGTCGTCGACCTGGTGCACGACCAGTCCCACCGTCGAACTGGCACCGCCGGCGAGGGTGCGGGCGTACGGGTTGGCGACGTAGCCCAGCTCCTGCGCGACCTGCCGGACGCGGGCGGCCACCTCCTCGCTGACCCCGTCCCGGCCGGCGAGGGCTCGGGACGCGGTCGCCAGCGACACACCGGCGCGCTCCGCCACCTCGATGAGACGCAGCCTCGGGCCAGGCCTGGGCATCGGCAACTCCCTGGAAACAACTTTGTCATCTGACTATTGCCAGTGACGACGGCCACAGCCTAGTCTACGTAAGCGCTTTCGTAAGCGCTTCCGTCCCGGCAAAGGAGCATCTCGGGATGACAACCCGTATGAAGCGAATCCGATGGATGACAGCGATCGGCGCGAGCCTCACCCTCGCGCTCACGGCCTGCGGTGGCGGCGGGGGCGGCGATTCCTCCGACGCCGACGACCCGATCGTCGTGGGGATCTCCCTCCCCCTGACCGGGGACTTCTCCGAACCGGGCAAGGGCGTGCAGCGCGGCTACGAGGCCTGGGCCAAGATCACGAATGAGAAGGGCGGCCTGCTCGGCCGCCAGGTGGAGCTGAAGATCCTCGACGACCAGTCCAGCGCCGACCGCGTGGTCGCCGACTACGAGCAGTTGATCGGGAAAGACAACGTGGACCTCGTGGTGGGTCCGTTCTCGACCCGCCTCGTCGTGCCCGCGGCCCGGGTCGCCGAGGAGTACGGCATGCTCTTCGTCGAACCGGCGGGCGCCGCGAAGGAGGTCTTCGAGCAGGGCTTCAAGAACCTCTTCTACGCCGCGCCGGCCGTGGCCAACGACCACTACAACCACCTGGCCGAGTACATCCTGGCGCTCCCGCCGGACCAGCGGCCGAAGACCGCCGCGTACGCGGCCATGGACGACCCGTTCGCGCAGGGCACGGCGTACGGGCTGAAGGAGAAGCTCGAGGCGGGCGGGATCCGCACCGTCGTCGACGAGGTCTACCCACCGAACACCACCGACTTCGGCAGCATCGCCGCGAAGATCGCGGCCTCGAAGGCCGACATGGTGGTGGGCGGCTCGCAGTACCAGGACGGCGTGAACCTCATCGTGGCCCTGCAGCAACTTCAGTACCAGCCGAAGTTGGCCGCCTTCTCCACCGCCCCGACGAACCCCGAGTTCGCCGCGGCGATCGGCAACAAGACCGAGGGGATCCTGTCGCCGACCGGGTACACGCAGGACGCGCCGTACCCGAGCAACACGGAGTTCGTCGAGAAGTACACCGCGCAGTTCGGCTCGCCGCCGGAGGAGGACGAGGCCAACGCGTACACGACCGGTCAGGTCGTGGCCGCGGCGGTGACCGCGGTCGGCTGCGCCGAGCAGGGCGACTGCCAGAAGAAGCTGGTCGAGTGGGTCCGCGGCAACACCGTCGAGACGGTGGTCGGGCCGCTTTCCTGGGACGAGACCGGTAAGCCCAAGGGCGCCCACATGATCCAGCAGTGGGCGGGCGGCAAGATCCAGATCGTGCTCCCGGCCGACGCCAAGGAGACCGACCTGATCTACCCGAAGCCGGCCTGGTAGGACGCGATGCCCTCCGGTGCCCTGCTCTTCCAGAGCATCATCCTGGGTCTGCTGCTGGGAGGGCTCTACGCCCTCCTGGCAGCGGGCCTGACCCTCTACTTCGGAATCATGCGGGTCGTGATGATCGCCCACTCGGCGTTCCTCATCCTCGCCGCGTACCTCGCCTGGTGGTCCCACAGCCGGCTCGGCGTCGACCCGCTGCTGTCCATGATCGTCACCGTGCCGCTCTTCTTCGGCTGCGGCGTCCTGTTGCAACGGCTGCTGCTGGCCCGGCTGCGCCCGGTCACCTTGACGATGATGTCGGTCCTGCTGACCTTCGCGGTCGCCGTCGTCATCGAGGGCCTGCTCGGTTACGTCTTCACCGGCACCCAGCGGCGGATCCAACTCGGCTACGGGTCGGCGAGCTTCGGCCTCTTCGGCGCCCGCGTCGCGATCGTCAAGCTGATCGCCTTCGGGCTCGCCGCCGTCGCCCTGCTCACCCTCTACCTGCTGATGAAGAAGACCACGTTCGGCTGGGCGCTGCGGGCCACCATCCAGCACCGGGACGCGGCGCGGCTGGTCGGCATCGAGACCGAGCGGGTGGCCGGGTACGGCTTCGGCCTCGGACTGGCCACCGCGGCCGTCGGCGGCACGGCGCTCGCCCTCGACACCACCATCTACCCGTCCCTGCACTGGCACTGGATCGGGCCGCTGATGGCGATCATCGTGGTCGGCGGGCTCGGCAGCGTGCCCGGCGCCGCGATGGCCGCGATGGTCCTCGGCATGCTGCAGAGCCTGCTGCAGATCCCGCTCGGCACGACCTGGGCGCAGACCATCTTCTACCTGGCCCTGTTCGCGACCCTGGCGTTCCGGCCACAAGGTTTCTTCGGAGGTCGCCTTGCCCAGCGCTTCTAAGTCGACGAGCGCCCCGGCGGTCCCGCGCGGAAACCTCAACCGGATGCTCCAGGTGACGGCGATCGTGCTGCTCGCCGTGGCGGTGCTGGCCTTTCCGTCCCTCGCGCCCAACCCGTACGTTCTCTCGGCCGGCGTCGTGGTGCTCAACTACGCAGTGCTGTCGACGGCGTGGAACTTCGTCGGCGGGTTCACCGGGTACATGTCGCTCGGCCACGGCGCCCTGGCCGGCCTCGGCGGCTACGGTACGGCTCTGCTGGTCACCAAGGCCGGCCTGCCGAGCTTCGTGGCGCTGGTGGCGGCCGCCCTGCTGGTGGCGGCGCTGGCCGTGCCGATCGGCTTCGCCGCGCTGCGGGTCCGCGGCGCGTCGTTCGTCATCGTGTCGATCGCGCTGGTGCTGATCCTGCTGCTGGTCTTCCAGAGCTGGGCGTCGCTCACCGGCGGTTCGCGTGGACTGGTGGTGCCGCGCCCGTTCCCGGACCTGCTGCGTCCGGAGCACCACCGGGCCTTCTACTACCTGTTCGCCGGGCTGCTCGCGCTCACCCTGCTGGCGTGGTGGGCCATCGACCGGTCCCGCTTCGGTCTCGGGCTGAAGGCGATCCGGGAGGACGAGGACAAGGCGGAGGCGCTGGGCACCCCGACCTTCGCGTACAAGCTCGTGGTGTTCGTCGTCTCGGCGGGATTCACCGCCCTGGGCGGCGGGCTGTACGCGCTGTGGTTCGGCGACCTGGACCCGGTGTTCCAGTTCTCCATCCTCACCGGCTCGTACCTGGTGCTGATGGCGCTGCTCGGTGGCGTCCGGAACCTGTTCGGCCCGGTAGTCGGCGCGCTGGTGGTCGGCATCGGGCTGGAGTACTTCAAGGTGGAGTTCGGTGACACGCAGCTGCATCTGGTCGCCACCGGCGTGCTGCTGGCACTGGTGGTGCTCTTCATGCCCGACGGCGTGCTGCCGGCGATCGGCTCGCTGCTCGGCCGGCTGCGCCCGGCTCAGAGTTCCATCCGCGAGGTCACCGCCGCCGAGCTGCGCGCGCAACGCGCCGCGGTCGGCGACACGGCCGGCCGGGAACCGGTGGACGCCACCGCCGGAACGGCCGGCGGGCGGGCGAAGTCGACGGAGGAGCGATCATGAGCGGGGTACGGAGTCTCGCCACGAACGAGCTGACCAAGGCGTTCGGCGGCGTGGTGGCGCTCGACGGCGCCAGCGTCGAGTTCCGCCACGGCAAGGTCAACGCGTTGATCGGCCCGAACGGCTCGGGCAAGACGACCTTCTTCAACTGCGTGACCGGGATGATCCGGCCGGACGGTGGGCAGGTCACCTACCGGGGCCGGGACATCACCGGCGCGGCGCCGCACCGGATCGTCCACGCCGGCGTCGGCCGTACGTTCCAGCTGTGCCGGGTCTTCCCCCGGATGACCGCGCTGGACAACGTCCTCGCGGCCGTGCGGCCGACGGGCCTCGCCGGCCTGCTGCGCGGCGCGCGGGTCCGCGCGGACATCGACCGGGCGCGCGGCTGGCTCACCCGTCTCGGCATCGAGCACCTGGCCGACGTGGAGGCCCGCAACATGTCCTGGGGCCAGCAGAAACTGCTGGAACTCGCCGGGGTGCTGATGAGCGACCCGGAAACCGTCCTGCTCGACGAGCCGGCCGGCGGTGTCAACCCGGCACTGCTGGACCGGATCGGTGCGCTGGTCCGCGACCTCAACGCCGAGGGGCGGACGTTCGTGATCGTCGAGCACAACATGGACCTCGTGATGAGCGTCAGCGACCACATCGTGGTGTTCGACCGCGGCCGGCCGATCGCCGAGGGCCCGCCGTCGCTCATCCGCTCCGACGAACGCGTGCTGGGGGCCTACCTTGGCGTCTGAGATCGAACTCGTCGACATCCAGGCCGGCTACGGGCGCGCGGCGCCGGTGCTGCGCGGCCTGACCGTCTCGGTGCCGGCCGGCACGATCGTCTGCCTGGTCGGCCCCAACGGCGCCGGCAAGTCCACCGTGCTGAAGGTCGCCAGCGGGCTGCTCAAGCCGCGCTCCGGGAAGATCCTCGTCGGCGGCGTGGACGTCACCGGCCAGGGGCCGCAGCGGATGCTCGCCTCCGGCGTCGCGCACGTCCTGCAGGGACACAGCGTCTTCCGCGAGATGACGGTCGCGGAGAACGTCCTGCTCGGCGGCTACACGTTGCGGGACAAGGCGCTCGTCGCCCAGCGGACGGCCTTCGTCAAGGAGGTCTTCCCGGTCGTCGCGCAGCGCTGGAACTCGCTGGCCGGGCTGCTCTCCGGCGGCCAGCAGAAGCAGGTGGAGTTCGCCCGCTCGCTCATGGTCAACCCCAAGGTCGTGCTCCTCGACGAGCCGTCGATGGGCCTGGACCCGAAGGCGACCACCACGGTCTTCGAACAGGTCGTGCGAATGCGCGACGCTGGTACGGCGGTGCTGCTGGTGGAGCAGAACGCCCGGCGCGCGCTGGAGACGGCGGACCTCGGCTGCGTGCTCGACCTCGGGCGCGTGCACATCTCCGGGCCGGCGCCGCAACTGTTGGCCGACCCGCAGCTCGGCGAGTTGTATCTCGGCGGACGGCCCGCCGAGCCCACGACACCGCCGAAGCGGTAACACACCCCGACGTACCAGCGGCACAGAGTTGGAGCGGGGGCACGCAAGCGCTTCCGAAAGCGGTTACGCGCTCCCGCCGGAGCTGAAACGAGGTGTACGCGATGACCAGAACGAGACGGGTCGCCGCCGCCACCGCCGCCGTACTGGCGGCTGGTGTGCTGGCCGGCGCCGGGGCCGCCCCGGCACAGGCGGACCGGACCAACCCGCGCGACGTCCACCCGCACCTGCGATCGAACCTGGTCGCCTTCTACGACTTCGACCACCCGGTGGAGGGCGACACCGCCCTCGAGCGGGACCAGGGCCGCTCCGGCACCGAGATCGAACTCGTCAACGGCGGCGCCGACATGCGCGTGGCCGACCACGCCTACCCCGGCAGCGGTGACGCGCTGCAGACCCGCCAGGTGAACCCCGCCCAGACCGGCAACGACGACTGGAAGGCCGGCATCTGGTCCGCCAGCGGCGTCCGTACCCTCCGGCCCTTCGCCGGCACACCGGGCACCACCGTCATGGGCTGGTTCAAGCTGGAGATGGACGCCCCTGCGTTCAACTCCACCACCGCCAACCCGACCGACCGCTTCAACGCGATCGGCCTGGCTGGAGTGTTGACCGGCGACTCCGACGGCCACGGCGTCCGGGCACTCCTGGAGCTCATCGACGTCAACGGCGAGCTGCGCCTGGTCGCGCTCGGCCGGCGCCTCGACGGTGGCAACTCGCAGACCTTCGCCGCGAATGAGGACTGGCGGACGCTGCTGCCGAAGGGGGAGTGGGTCCACCTCGCCGCGACCTTCGACTTCAACAGCGGCGAGCTGGCGCTCTACCGCAACGGCCAGCCGCTGGACGGCTTCTCCACCCGTACCGACGACCCGTGGCTCGTGTCGGGGCCGGGCCCGCACGTGACCACCGCCTCCGACCCCCGCGGCATCAAGATCGGCGGAAGCTTCCCGCAGGACACGCTCGAGCGGAACCCGTGCGACTGCCGCATGGACGCCCTGATGTTCCTCGACAGCGTGGTCTCGGCGAGCGACGTCGAGAAGCAGTACCGCTACATGGCCCGCTGACCGACCCTCGGCCGCCTCCCACCGAGAAGGAGACCCGCGTGCGTAGTAACGGCAGAATCCGCAGATCCGCGCTGACGGCTGGACTCACCGCCGCCGCGCTCGTCCTGTCCACCCTGGTCGCCGGCTCCGCCCGGGCCACCGAGCCGATCGACGACCCGGTCGTCGAGATGCCCACCCAGTCCCGGCTCGGGCTGGTCCTGACCGAGTACGCCAGCTTCCCGCAGTCGTTCCCCACTCCCGCCCCGACCGACCAGCGGCTGATGCGGACCGCCCGCATCAACACCATCATGGAGCTGCCCGACGGCTCCGGCCGCCGGGCCGTGCCGGACCTCAACGGCCACCTCTACCTGGTCGAGGACGGCGTGCCGCACGTCTACCTCGACGTCGCCGACACCTTCGCGCCGCAGTTCTTCTCCGGCCGGGGCCTCGGCCAGGGCTTCGGCTACGTCGCGTTCCACCCGGAGTTCGGCAGCAACGGCCGGTTCTACACCATCCACACCGAGCAGGCGTCGCTGGCCACCCGGGCACCGGACTACGCCCAGGCCAACGCCATCTTCCACGGCGTGATCAACGAGTGGACGGCTACCGACCCGGCCGCCGACACGTTCGCCGGCACCCGGCGCGAGGTGCTGCGGATCGGCTTCGCCGGCCAGATCCACGGCATCCAGGAGATCAACTTCAACCCGACGGCGACCCGCGGACAGAGCGACTACGGGCTGCTGTACCTGGCCGTCGGCGACGGCGGAACCGGCGTCCGTAACACCGAGCCGCAGAACCTGGGCATGGTGCACGGCAAGCTGCTGCGGATCGACCCGCAGGGCACCGACTCGGCCAACGGGCGGTACGGCATCCCCGCGGACAACCCGTTCGCCGGCCGGGCCGGCGCCCTCGGCGAGATCTACGCAGTCGGCTTCCGGGACCCGCACCGGTTCAGCTGGGACCCGGCCACCGGCCGGATGTTCCTCGGCCACATCGGCGAGCACGCCATCGAGGCGATCTACGAGGTGCGCGCCGGCGACAACTTCGGCTGGAGCGAGCGGGAGGGAGCCTTCGTCTTCGACCGTACGGCGAGCGCCTGCGACAAGCTCCTCCCGCTGCCGCCGAACGACGCCGACTTCGGCTACACCTACCCGGTCGCCGCGTACGACCACAACCCGGCGCCCGGCTGGAACTGCACCTCGGACGTCGGTGTCGCGGTGGCCGGCGGGTTCGTCTACCGCGGCAACGAACAGCCCGCGCTGAAGGGCAAGTACGTCTTCGGTGACCTGGTCGACGGGCAGGTCCTCTACACCGAGGCCAACGAGATGCGGCAGGGCCACGAGATGGCCACGATCCACCGGCTCGCGCTCTTCAACGCCGTCGGGGACCCGGTGCGGATGCAGGACCTCTCCGGACCCGGGGCCCCCGGCAACCCGGAGCGGGTCGACCTGCGCTTCGGCACCGACGCCGCCGGCGAGCTGTACCTCCTCGCCAAGGCCAACGGGAAGGTCTGGAAGGTGACCGGCACCCGAGAGTTCGCAAGCGGCGACGTCGGCGGCACCAAGCTCCACAAGCCGTCAGGCCCGGACAGCTGGGCGCCGGTCACCCCGTCGAAGTGGCGGTTCGACGGCGACGAGGTGATCCTCGCCGAGGCGGGCGTGAGCCGGCCCGGTCCGCGCCGCCCGTTCGAGTACGCGGTGGTGACCGAGGGACCGCAGTGGTCCTCGGTGGAGATCAAGGCGGACGTGCGGCTGGACACGCCGGTCGAGGTGACCAACCGGGACGTGATCATCGTCTTCGGCTGGCGGTCGGACACGCAGTTCTACTACGCCCACCTCTCGACCGACAACACGATCCTGCCGCACAACGGCATCTTCAAGGTGGACAACGCCGACCGGCAGCGCATCGACTACCAGTGGAACGGCCGCTCGCGCGGCGCCGACCCGGCGATCGTCGACGCTGACTGGCACAAGGTGCGCGTCGTTCACCTGCCGGCCACCGGCGAGATCGCGGTCTACGTGGACGGCAGCAAGGACCCGCTGATGACCGCGAAGGACACCACGTTCGGCTCCGGACGGGTCGGCTTCGGCTCGTTCGACAACATCGGCCGGTTGCGTCACCTGACGGTGACGGGAACCCCGGCCTGAACCGGTCCGGTGGGGACGGCGGCAACGTCGCCGCCGTCCCCACCGGGCGCCGGGCAGTGTGCGGCACCCGGCTGGCCCGGGTGCGGAGATGACCCCTGAGGAGGGTGGGACGATGACGGCACGTGTCCCGATCGGCATCGCGATGAACGGCGTGACCGGGCGGATGGGTTACCGGCAGCATCTGGTCCGATCGCTGCTGGCGATCCGTGAGCAGGGCGGCGTAGCGCTGCGCGACGGGAGCCGGCTCTGGCCGGAACTCGTCCTGGTCGGCCGGAACGAGGCCAAGCTGCGCGACGTCGCGGCCCGGCACGGGTTGACCGACTGGACGACCGACCTGGGCGCCGCCCTGGCCCGCCCGGACGTCGCGATCTACTTCGACGCCCAGGTGACCAGCGAACGGGAGAAGGCCCTCCGGCTCGCCATCGACGCGGGCAAACACATCTACACCGAGAAGCCGACCGCAACCACCCTGCACGGCGCGGTCGACCTGGCCCGCGTCGCCGACGCGGCCGGGGTGCGCCACGGCGTCGTACAGGACAAGCTCTTCCTGCCCGGCCTGCGCAAGCTCGACCGGCTCGTGCGGGGCGGGTTCTTCGGCCGCATCCTGTCGGTACGCGGCGAGTTCGGCTACTGGGTCTTCGAGGGGGACTGGCAGGAGGCGCAGCGGCCGAGCTGGAACTACCGGGCCGCTGACGGCGGCGGCATCGTGGTCGACATGTTCCCGCACTGGCACTACGTGCTGGAGCAGATCTTCGCGCCGGTCCGCGCGGTCACCGCGCACGTCACCACCCACGTCCCGCGCCGGTGGGCCGAGGACGGCCAGCCCTACGAGGCGACCGCCGACGACGCGGCGTACGCGATCTTCGAGCTCGACGGCGGCATCGTCGCGCAGATCAACTCCTCCTGGGCGGTCCGGGTGAACCGGGACGAGCTGGTCGAGTTCCAGGTCGACGGCACCGAGGGCAGCGCGGTCGCCGGCCTGCGTCGCTGCCGCGTCCAGCACCGGGCCACCACCCCGAAGCCGGTGTGGAACCCGGACCTGCCGTCCACCGACGACTTCCGCTCACAGTGGCAGGAGGTGCCGGACAACGAGGTGTTCGACAACGGCTTCAAGGCCCAGTGGGAGATGTTCCTGCGCCATGTCGCCGAGGACGCCCCGTACACCTGGGACCTGTGGGCCGGCGCCCGCGGCGTGCAACTGGCCGAGCTGGGCCTGCGCTCGGCGCGCGAGGGCCGGCGCGTCGAGGTCACGGAGCTGCGGTCGTGAGCCGCACCGTCAACCTGCCCGACGGGCCGTTCACCCTCTCCGGCGCCGGGCGCGAGCACGCGACACCCGGCGCGGCCTTCACCAGCCGGGTCGCGTACGCCGCCGCGCACGTCGTCGCCGACCCGCGGGCGGAGAACGTGCCGGGCGTACCCGCCGCGGTGGACTGGGAGGCGACCCTGGCGTTCCGCCGGCACCTGTGGTCGTACGGGTTCGGCGTCGCCGAGGCGATGGACACGGCCCAGCGCGGCATGGGCATGGACTACCCCGCCGCGCGCGAGCTGATCCGCCGATCGGCGGCGGCTGCCCGGACCGAGGGCGGCGCGATCTGCGCGGGCGTCGCGACCGACCAGCTGCCCGCCGGCCCGGCAACGCTCGACGAGATCGGCAAGGCGTACGCCGAGCAGCTCGCCGACGTGCAGGACGCCGGCGCCCGGCCGGTGCTGATGTGCAGCCGCCACCTGGCCGCCGCGGCCCGGTCCGCCGACGACTACCTCGACGTCTACGGGCGGTTGCTGGCCGACGCCGACGCTCCGGTGGTGCTGCACTGGCTGGGGCCGGCCTTCGACCCGGCGCTCGCCGGCTACTGGGGCGACGCCGACCCGGCCCGGGCCGCGAACACCGTGGTGGCGCTCATCGGGACCCACACCGCCAAGGTTGACGGTGTCAAGCTGTCGCTGCTCGACGAGGACTTCGAGGTCGCGCTGCGCCGGCGCCTGCCGGCCGGGGTACGCCTGTACACCGGCGACGACTTCAACTACCCGGCCCTGATCCGGGGCGACGCCGAGGGCCACTCGGACGCGCTGCTCGGCGTGCTGGCCGCGATCGCGCCACCGGCCGCGGCCGCGCTGCGCGCGCTGGACGGCGGCGACCTGGCGACGTACGACCGGATCCTGGCGCCGACGCTGCCGCTGGCCCGGCACCTGTTCGGCGCACCGACCTTCTACTACAAGACCGGCATCGTCTTCCTGGCCTGGTTGTCCGGCCACCAGGACCACTTCAACATGGTCGGCGGCCTCCAGTCCGGACGGTCGCCGGTGCACCTCGGCCGGCTGCTGCGCCTCGCCGACGCGGCCGGGCTGCTGCCCGACGCCGACCTGGCCGCCCACCGGGCGCGGGCGTTCATGACCACGGCGGGGGTGGCGCAGTGAAACGGTTCGCGCTGAACTCCGCGACGACGAAGCGGTGGCCACTGCCGGAACTCGTCGCCGGCTGCGTCGACGCCGGCGTCTCCGCGGTGGGGCTGTGGCGGGAGGACCTCGCCGCGTACGGGGTCGAGGCGACCGCGACACTCGTGCGGGACGCCGGCCTGAGCGTCACGTCGCTGTGCCGTGGCGGGTTCTTCGGCGAACCCGGCTGGCTGGCCGAGAACCGGCGGGCGATCGACGAGGCGGCGGCGGTGGGCGCGCCGGTGCTGGTGCTGGTCTCCGGCGGGCTGCCCGCCGGCGATCGGGATCTCGACGGCGCCCGTGCTCACGTGCGGGACGCGATCGGCGAGCTGGTGCCGTACGCCGGTGCGGCCGGTGTCCGGCTCGCCATCGAGCCGCTGCACCCGATGTTCTGCTCCGACCGGTGTGTCGTGGCGACCCTCGGCCAGGCCCTGGACCTGGCCGCGCCGTATCCCGCGGACGTGGTGGGCGTCGTCGTCGACACCTACCACCTCTGGTGGGACGACCAGGTGTGGGCGCAGATCGCGCGGGCCGGTCGGGAGGGCCGGATCGCCTGCTTCCAGGTCGCCGACTGGGTGACGCCGTTGCCGGCGGGTGTGCTGCTCGGTAGGGGGCTGCCCGGTGGCGGCTGCGTCGAGCTGCGCCGCTTCCGGGAGGCCGTGGACGCCGCCGGGTACACCGGCCCGGTGGAGGTGGAGGTCTTCGCCGAGGAGGTGTGGGCGCGGCCCGGCCGCGAGGTGCTCGACGAGGCCGTCGCCGGATACCTCGCGCACGTGGCCTGAGCGCCGGACGGCCCGCCCGCTGGGGCGGGCGGGCCGTCGCCGCACGGATCAGGACACGCCGAGGCGAGCGATCGGCTCGACGAGTTCCCGCTCCTCGTACGCGAGGTGCGACAGCAGCGTGTCGCTGAGCAGGTCGACCGCGGCGCGCAGTTCGGCCATGCCGTCGGGCACCGACACGAACGCCACCAGGGCCCGGTCCAGCCGCTCCAGCACGTCGTGGATGAGGTGGTGCTCCTGTTCGAGCCGGTCGATCACCGGGGCGAGCCGGTCGTCCCCGGCCCGCAGGTGGGGGAAGAGCCCCCGGTCCTCGATGGTGTGGTGGGTGGTGACGATCCGGCAGTACGACTCGCAGTACGTGCCGAGGGTCCACTTGTTCTGCCGCATCGTCATGGTGTTGATGTGGGACCGGGCCCGGCCCGCGTCGATCGTGCCGGCGGCCACCTGCTCGATGAGGTCGTAGATCTGCGCCAGCTCACCGCGCAGCCCGTCGTGGACCTCGACGAGGTGCTTGGCGGTGGCCAGGTCATGCCCGGTGTAGGTGCGCTCCGGGTCCGGTGCGGGGCCGGTGGGGCGGGCGGACTCGTCCCAGACCTGGACCTCGCTGCGGCGCACGCCGTCGTCGGGCGTCGGCACGACGGAGAACGCGCTCCGGCCGGCCGCCGTGGCCCGTGCGCCGGCCCGCCGCGGTGGTGTGTCGCCCGACCGCTCCGCCGCTCGCGTCGCCGTGGTGGTCTCGCTCGCCGCGTCCGCCTTCCGCTCGGCGGCCACCAGGTCGCGGACGGCGGGCGCCACCTCGTCGGCGAAGCGGCGCAGGTCGTCGGGGCGGTCACTGCCGAGGATGAACGTGCTGACGCCCTCGGTGAGCGCCAGGTCGGCGAGTTCCTCGGCCCACTGCTCGGCCGGGCCGTTCAGCGGGCCGCGGGCGGTGTCGGTGAACTGCCCGTTGACGTTGAGCAGCCGCCGGATGTCGTCCGGCGCGCGGCCCGCCTCCCGCGCGGCGTCGTCGATGATGGCGTTGCCCCGGGCCAGATCGCCCGGCTTCAGGTACGCCAGGCTGGGCAGCCAGCCGTCGGCGCGCCGCCCGGTCAGGGCGAGCATCCGTGGCTTGTACGCGCCGAGCCAGATCCCGACGTCGTGGGCCGGCGCGGGGCCGCGCTTGGCGCCCACCACCCGGTGGAACTCGCCGGCCACCCGGACGCCGCCGCGCTCGTCGGCGGCCCAGACCTGCCGGATGATCTCGATGGCCTCCTCCAGCGCCTGGACGCCCTGGCCAGGGGTGAGCCGCCGGCCGCCCATCGCCTCGATGGCGTCCCAGAACGCGCCGGCGCCCAGGCCGAGCTCGATCCGGCCGCCGCTGAGCAGGTCGAGGCTCGCCACACTGCGGGCGAGCACGGCCGGCGGGCGCAGCGGCAGGTTGGTGACGTTGGCCGCCAACCGCACGGTGCTGGTCCGGGCGGCGACGAAGCTCATCAGCGTCCAGGTGTCCAGGAAGGCTGGCTGGTACGGATGGTCCTGGAACGTCACCAGGTCCAGGCCGACCTGCTCGGCCAGCGCGGCGAGCGCCACGACCCGGTCGGGGTTGGCGTTGTTGGGCGTCAGGAATGCCCCGAATGTCAACGGATGGCCGTAGTCGCTCATCCCCGTGTCTCCTTCCCGGCGGGCGCGCCCATCGGCCCGACGTCGAGGGCCACCCGCTGCGCGACAAATAATATGCCGGGCAGAACATCTATCACCAAGAAAGTTGACCTGTTCAGCTAGTCTTACCGTGTGACCGGTGCGACAGCGGACCTCTCCGAGGACGACCTCGGCTGGATGCTGGGCGTGGTCTTCCGCGCCTACGTGAAGGCCGCCGAGCGGGCGCTCGACGGGATACCCGGAGGGCCGCGCGGCTACCAGGTGCTCGCGGCGGCGGTTCGCGAGCCGGTCCGGAACCAGGGCGCGATCGCCGCGGACCTCGGGATCGACCGGACCGTGCTCACGTACCTCATCGACGATCTGGAGGGGCGTGGTCTCGTCCTCCGCCGGCCCGACCCCGCCGACCGCCGCAGCCGGCTTGTGTGCGCCACCGACGAGGGGCGCGCCGTCTGGCGGCAGCGACGGCAGGCGCTCCGGCACGTCGAGTCCCACCTGCTCGGCGGCCTCGACCCCGCCGACGCCGAGACGTTCCGGACGCTTCTGCAGCACGTCGCCTGCGTCGCGCAGCGCCGCGACCCGCTGACCGACCTATGTGAGGCGGTGGCGGAGGCCCGGTCGATCGACGGCGAGGAGGCCCCGGGCGGACCTCGGGCCGAGGGAAGCACCGACGTCACGCCGCCCTGACGCCGCGGGGGCCGTCCCATCGGCTTCGCTCGCGTAGGCTGCTGCGGCAGATCCCTCGGAGAGGAGTCTGCGCGGATGCTGACTGTCGACGCGGTGACCGTCGGATACGACCCGGCCAGACCGGTCCTCGTGGACGTCTCCGCGATGGTGGCGCCAGGCCAGGTGCTGGCGGTGACGGGAGCGTCCGGTGCCGGGAAGACCACCCTGCTGCACACGGTGGCCGGCCTGCTGCGCCCGATCCGGGGCAGCGTGACCGTCGAAGGGCGACCCGTCTCCGACCGGGACGCCGCGGTCGCGAGCGGTGTCGTTCTCGTTCCGCAGGACAACGGTCTCGTGCCGGTCCTGACCGCCGCGGAGAACATCCAGGTGACCCTCGTCGGCACCGGAACGCCTGCGCCGTCGGCTCACCGGCGTACGGCGGAAGTGCTGGACCGCCTGGGCCTCGTGGGCCAGGCGGACCAACTGGTCGAGGAGCTCTCCGGCGGTCAGCGACAGCGGGTGGCCATCGCCCGGGGAATGGCTCTCCAGGGGACGGTGCTGCTCGCCGACGAGGTGACCAGTGAGCTCGATGCCGGAAACCGGCAACGGGTGCTGACCCTCCTGCGTGAGGAGGCGGGACGGGGTGCGGCGGTGGTGTTCGCCACGCACGATCCGGAGGCGGCGGCGATCTGCGACGCCGAGCTGCACCTCGTGGACGGTCGGGTCGAGTCGACCCGGGGTGACGTCACACCTGCGCGCCGGCCGGGTTGACCGTAACCGTCCGGTATCGAATTCGGCCGCCGGTCGGTGCCGCCCCGCGGCGCTGGCTAGCGTGAGCGCCCATGCTGGCCATCATCGCGGGTGCGCTGCGGGGGCGGCGGATGCAGGCCATCGCGGTCCTGATCCTGTCGGTGCTCGCCACCGCCGCGGCCGCCGCGGCGCCGGCGTACCTGGCTGCCGCCGACGACGCTCTGGCCGGGTACGAGTTCGCCGGTGCCGAGCCGGGCGAGCGCAGGCTACGGATCGTGCAGTTGACGGAGTCGGAGCGCCCGCCCGACGAGGCCGTACTGGGTGCGTTCCGCCGGGAAGTGGCGGAGCTCCAGCCGGACGGCTTCGAGCCGGTGTTCAGCGTCCAGAGCGCCGGCGTGACCACAGGTCGCACGGACAGCGTTGACTCGTCTCTCGTCCTTCGTGAGGGAGTCTGCGAGCGGGTGACCGTCACCGGGTCCTGCCCCGCACCCGGCTCCGCCGGCGAACCGCCGGAGGTGATGCTCGGCCCGCACACCGCTGCCCGACTCGGCGTGGGCGTCGGCGACACCGTCACCTTTCAGGGCGTGGGCGACATCGAGGGGCGCGAGAAAGGTCCGGTCGTCCCGCTGCGGGTGGCAGGCGTGTACCGACCGCTCGACCCGGCGGACGCCTACTGGCTGGGTGACGAGTACCTCCGCCCGGCGAAACCGGGCGAGACCGCTGTTCCGGCGGTCGGGAGCGCGGCGGACGCCATCTTCGTCGCGGCGACGCCCTGGCCGGTGCAAACGGGTTTCCGAACCCGTCCCGCCGTGGACCTGTACGTGACCGAGAAACTCGTCCTGACTCGGCCGCTCGATCAGATCAATGCCGAGGTGACAGCAGCCACGGATGAGGCGACGTCCAGCAGGCTCGGCGCGGGGTCAGACCTTCCCGACCTGCTCGACCGGATCGATCGGCACCGTGCGCAGCTCTCCAGCGGAGTGGTGCTCGGGGCCACGACGGTCGTCCTCCTCTCCTGGCTCGTGCTCTTCGCCGTGGTCGGCATTGCCGTCGACGAACGCCGCTCCGAGCAGGGGCTGCTGTTGCTACGGGGCGTCCAGCGCAGGCGCCTGTGGTTGCTGGCCGTCGGCGAGAGCGCAATCCCCGTGCTGGCGGCGTTCCCGCTCGGCTGCGCAGCCGCGGTGGGCGCGGCGAAACTGCTCGCCGCCCGCACCCTACCGACCGCGGGGACCGTCGGGTTGGACTCCGTCGCGGTCGGCTTCGCCGGCGCCGCAGCGGTCGGCGCGCTCGGCGCGGTGCTGCTCGCCCAACTCCGTAACCTCTCCGCCCCGGTCGTCGACCTGCTCCGCCAGGTCCCGGCGCGCCGGTCCAGCTGGCGTGGTGGAATCGCCGACGCCCTCGTCCTCGCCGTCGCCGGAGCCGCCCTGCTTCAACTGCACACCGGCGGCGCGCCCACCGGCCTGGCGTTGGTGGCGCCGGTGGCCGGCGTGCTCGCGGTCGCCGTCGTGCTGTCCCGGGTGGCGTTGGTGCTCGCGATGGTGGGCGGTGGTACCCTCCTGCGTTCCGGTCGGTTGGCCTCCGGCGTCGCCCTCGTCTCCCTGGCCCGCCAGCCACGGGTCCGGCCTCTGGTCGTCCTGCTGACGGTCGTCCTCGCGATGCTCGCGTACACCGCGTCCGCCCGGGACGTGGCAACGGTCGCCTACGCCGAGCGGGCGGCCGTCGAGACCGGAGCCGCGCGGGTGGTCGGCGTCGACGCGATGTCCCGACGCCACCTGCTGGAGACGGTCCGGTCGATAGACCCGGACGGCCGCTTCGCGATGGCCGCCGTCATGTCCGCCACACCGCGGCAGGCCGGGCGCGTTCTCGCCGTGGACTCGGCCCGCCTCGCCGCCGTGGCCGCCCCCCACCATTCGTACGCGGAGGCACTGGATGACCTCACGCCCGTGCTGCGTCCGGATCCCCCGGGGCCGTCGGTGGCCGTGCGCGGGACGTCTTTGACGCTTTCCGTCACGGCCGCCTCGGCCCCGGAGATCTTCGCTGCCCGGCCGCGGCTGTCCGTGTCGGTCGCGAGCAGGTCCGGCATCCGGCAGGTCACCGCCGGTCAGCTTGTGCCAGGTCCGGAGGACTACTGGGTCCCGGTCCCCGAGTGCGTGTCGGGCTGCCGGTTGGTCAGCATCGACGTCGCTGCCCCCGCGGGTTCCCACGAACTGGTCCTCCGGATCACCGAGGTGCGACAGGGCGAGGGTGACGAGGTACTGCTGACCGGCGCGGAGCTGGCCCGGCCGCGGTCCTGGCGGCTCGACGTGGAAGGACGGAGCGTGCGTCCCGACGTGACCCACGGGCAGCCGGAACTGCGCCTGACCATCGCATCGAGCGACGTGAGCCAGGCGATCCGCGCGATGGTGGTCGACGTTCCGTATCCGGTCCCTGCCGTGCTGACCCACGCCCTGGGAATACCGAGAGGTTATGGCCACGCTGTCACCGGCATCGACGCGGTCGATATCGGCGCACGGGTTGCCGGTCTGGTGGAGGGGCTGCCCCGACTCGGCGACCGAGGGGTGCTCGTCGATCTCGAGTACGCCGACCGGGCCGCGGTCGGCGGTGAGAGCGGTGTCGAGGAGGTGTGGCTCAACCGGCAGGCGCCGGCGGACATCCTCGACCGGATTCGAGCTCAGGGCCTGGTGGTGCGGTACGACCGGACGGCCGCGGCCGTCCGGGATGCCTTCGACCGGCAGGGCGCCGCCCTGGCTTTGAACCTCAACCTCCTCGCCGCCGGCGCCGTGGTCGCCCTGGGTGCGGCGGGAATGGTGGCGGTGGCGGCGGTCGAACGCCGCGGACGGGTCGCCGCAATGGTCGCGCTGCGCCGCCAGGGTGTGCCACGGGGTGTCGTACGCGGTGGGTACGGGTGGCTGGTCCTGGTCGCCTCGGTGGTGGGTGGGTTTGCTGCCGCCGTGGTGTGGGTCGTCGCCCGGGCCGGGCTGCGGGTGTTCATGGACGCGTCCCCGCTGCCGCTGCCGAGTTGGCCGCGGCTCGACTGGCTGGCGGCGGTCCTGGCGTCCGCCGTCGGGGCCCTCGTGCTGACCTCTCTGCTGTTGGGGCTCGCCCTCGCCGCCTCGGTCCGCCGGAACAGCCGATGAGGGCGGCGGGGACGACCGGTTCGGGCGCGACCGTCGTCTGCCAGCGGCTCGTGCACATCTACCAGTCGTCGGGTGAGGTGGTCGCGCTCTCCGGGGTGGACCTGCACATCGGCGCCGGGGAGATGCTCGCGCTTGTCGGACCGTCCGGTTCGGGGAAATCGACCCTGGTCGCGGTGCTCGCCGGCCTGCTGCGCCCCAGCGCCGGGAGGGTTTTCGTGGGTGACCAGGAGCTGACGAAGCTCCCGCCGGCCCGGCTCGCCGCGCTGCGCGGCAGGACGATCGGCATCGTGCTGCAGGGCGCGGACCGCAACCTGCTGCCGTACCTCACCCTCGAGCGCAACATCTGGCTGGCGCAGCGCCCGGCCGCCGGTCTCCCGGGGCGGCGGCTCGACCCGCCGGGTCGGATCCTCGAACTGGTCGGGCTCGCCGGTGCCGGCCGGCGACGTATCGACGAGCTGGCCCCCGGTGAGCGGCAGCGCGCCGCCCTGGCGCAAGGGCTCGCGGCCAACCCCGGTCTGTTGCTCGTCGACGAACCGACCAGCCAGCTCGACCGCTCCGGCCGCGACGAGGTGCTCGCCGCCCTGAAAACGATCAACGCGGAACAGGGCACGACCGTCGTGGTGGTGACCCACGATGGCGAGGTGGGTACCCGACTGGGTCGAGCCGTGACGATCCGGGACGGCCGGGTCGGCGCCGAGGGGCGCGACGGCCGCGACTACGCCGTCCTCGCCGCGGACGGGACCATTCAGTTGCCGCCGGAGACGCTCGCGGGCTTCGCCCCCGGGACGCTCTTCACGGTCGACCACACGGCCGACGGCGTGACCCTGCGGCCACGCGACCCCGACGGTGGGTGACGCCACTCACGGCGTGGACGGCAGCGGCCCGGCGGCGAGGGCGATGGTGAGGTCGAGAACCGTACGCGGGTCGGTGAGCCGGTTGCCGTACAGCTCGCGCAGCTGGCTCATCCGGTAGCGCACCGTCTGCGGGTGGATGAACAGGTCGGCGGCCACGTCGTCGCGGCGGCCGTGGTGCATCAACCAGGAGCGCAGCGTCTCGGCGAGCCGCGCGGCGGTGGCCGGAGGCAGCGACGCCAGCGGTTGCAGCACCCGGGCCCGCAGGTCGGTGAGGGCCTCGGTGTCGGCGCTGAGCAGCAGCCGGACCAGGTGGCACTCGGTGTCGAGCGGCTCACCGTCCTCGGGATGGTCGGTGCCGAGAATCACCAGCCGGGTGGCCCGCCGATAGGAGGAGGCGGCCCGGGCCCAGGGCCGGGCGGGCCCGACGACCGCGCGCCGGCCATGCAGCGTACGGACGAGCTGCCGGCGCCGGTCGCCGTGCATGTCCGGCACGAGCAGCACCGCCGTCTCCTCATCCGGTTCGCTCCCCGCCAGGTCGTCGCCGCTCTCCAGCGTCTGCGACGGCAGCAGGGCGAGCGCCGCGCGCAGGTTCGCCCGGGGCAGGAGGACGACGGTGAGCGTCTGCGGTGGCGGCCAGTCGGCGCGTTCGGCGCTGCGCACCAGCACGTCCTCGGGCTCGCCGGCGAGCAACTGCTGGGTCAGGCGTTCCAGGTTGCGGCGGCGGGCCCGGCCGGCGCTGGCCAGCTCGTCGGCGTGCCCGGCGACGCTGGCGGCGGACAGCTCGTCGATGTAGGCGAACATCAGCTCGGCGAACTCGGCCACCGTCGCCGCCGGCAGTCCGCCGCGGACGGCGATGGTCGACATCTCCCGCCAGGTGACCCGCGCCCCCACCCGGTACGCGGCCTGCAGCGCGTCCATGCTGCGCCCGGAGCGGGCCTCGCCGCTGCCCAGGGCGTACGCGGCCTCCAGGGCGGGAACCAGGGGCGTGCTCGGGTCGGAGCCGGAGGAGTGCTCGACCAGTTGCAGGAAGGTGCCGAGGGCGATCTGCACCGCGTTCTCGATCTTGTCGCGCATCTGGCCGGTGAGGGTGCCGGAGTAGCTGGGCACCTCGGCGGTGATCGCGGTCACGATCCGCTCGGCGAGCAGCGGCAGCCGATCACGCAGCTCGCCGGCCACCCGCTCGTCGAGGTCGAGACCGGCGGCGCGCCGGGTCGCCTCGGACCGTTCCGGCACTTTGTTCCCTCCGCACAAGTCGAGCAGCCCGGTTCACCTTCGCGGGCCAAGATTTTATGCCATTGTGCCGCGACCATCGGGGTATGACCACCACCGTGCCGCGCCCACCCGAGTCGACGCCCGTGCGGCGCCGGATCCTGCGGCTCGCCGCGGCGGTCACCACGCCGCTGCTGCCCGACGACTACCTCGACCTGGTCGCCCCGCTGCGCTCCGGTGCCGACCTGCGGGGCCGCATCGTCGCGGTGCGTCCGGAGACCCGGGACGCCGCGACGGTCGTGATCAAGCCCGGGCGGGACTGGCGGGGACACGTCCCCGGGCAGTACGTCCGGCTCGGCGTGGACGTCGACGGCGTACGGCAGTGGCGGGCGTACTCGGTGACCTCAGCCCCCGGCCGTCGCCACGACCCGATCACGATCACCGTCAAGGCGATCCCGGACGGCGTGGTCAGCAACCACCTGGTCCGCCGCGTCCGGCCGGGCACGATCGTGCACCTCGACCAGGCCCAGGGCGACTTCGTGCTGCCGGCGGCCGTCCCGGCGCGGGTGCTGCTCGTCACGGCGGGCAGCGGGATCACTCCGGTGATGGGCATGCTGCGCAGCGGCGTCCTCGCCGGTGCCGACGTCACCCTGGTGCACTCGGCGCCCACCCCGGCGGACGTCGTCTTCGGTACGGAGCTGCGGGACCTGGCCGCCGCCGGCGCGCTGCGGCTGGTGGAGCGGCACACCGATCGCGACGGCCAGCTCACCGCCGCCGACCTGGCCGGCATCGTCCCCGATCATCTCGACCGGGAGACGTGGGCGTGCGGTCCGATCGGGCTGCTCGACGCCCTGGAGGAACACTGGACGGCCGCCGGCCGCCCCGAGCGGCTGCACACCGAGCGGTTCCGCCCGACCGTCATCTCGCCCGGTGAGGGCGGCACGGTGACCTTCGGCCGGACCGGCGTGACGGTGGACGCCGACGGCGGCACCCCCCTGCTGGACGCCGGTGAGGCGGCCGGAGTGCTCATGCCGTCGGGCTGCCGGATGGGCATCTGCTACGGCTGCGTGCTGCCGCTGCGGCAGGGCGCGGTTCGCGACCTGCGCAACGGGGCACTCACCACGGCGGTGCCCGGCGACGGCGTCCTCATCCAGACCTGCGTGTCGGCCGCGGCCGGCCCCTGCGACCTCGACCACTGACCCACCGGAGAGCCGATGACCGTCATCCAGCGCAAGCCCGTCAACCCGATCGCCCACCTCACCGCCCAGGACATCGAGGTCATCGGCAAGGAACTTGACGCCATCCGGGACCGGGTCCTCGCCGACCGCGGTGAGCGGGACGCCCGATACATCCGCCGGGTCATCAAGACGCAGCGCAGCCTGGAGCTGAGCAGCCGCGCGGTGCTGCTCTTCTCGCTCTTCCCGCCGGCCTGGGTGGTCGGCACCGTCGGCCTGTCGATCGCCAAGATCCTCGAGAACATGGAGATCGGGCACAACGTCCTGCACGGTCAGTGGGACTGGATGCGTGATCCGAAGATCCACTCCACGACCTGGGAATGGGACCACGTCTCGCCGGCCGACCAGTGGAAGCACTCGCACAACGAGCTGCACCACCGCTACACCAACGTGGTCGGCAAGGACAACGACCTCGGGTACGGCATCATGCGCGTCGACGAGGACCAGCGGTGGCACCCGATGCATCTGGGCCAGCCGCTGTGGAACTTCATAAACGCCTGCTTCTTCGAGTACGGCATCGCCGCGTACGACCTGGAGCTGGGCCACAACCTGAAGGATGGCCGGCACAAGGACCCGGAGTTCCGGGCCCGCGCCCGGGCGGTCGGCCGCAAGATCCGCCGGCAGGTCCTCAAGGACTACGTGCTGCACCCGCTGCTGTCCGGCCCGTCCTTCCTCACCACGCTCGCCGCGACCTTCACCGCCAACCTGGTCCGCAACCTGTGGAGCCACTCGGTGATCATGTGCGGGCACTTCCCGGAGGGCGTCGAGACCTTCGAGAAGACCTCGATCGAGGGGGAGACCCGCGGCGAGTGGTACCTGCGGCAGATGCTCGGCTCGGCCAACATCAGCGGCCCTCGGCTGCTGCACATCATGACCGGGAACCTGTCCCACCAGATTGAGCATCACCTCTTCCCGGACCTGCCGAGCAACCGGTACGGGGAGATCGCCCCGGAGGTGCGGGCGCTGTTCGACAGGTACGGGCTGCGCTACACCACCGGCTCGCTGCCCCGGCAGGTCTTCTCCGCCTGGCGGAAGGTCATTCGGCTCTCGCTGCCCAACCGGAAGCCTCGTGGCCACGTCAACGACCGCCCGGCCCGGGCCCTCGCCGCGACAGGCGCCTGACCGCTGCCGGTCCGCACGGAGCGTGTGCGGTCGCGCCTCGGGCCCTGGCCGTACGCTCCGTGCCCGCCGCTGCCGAGCAACAAGGAACCGATTCCGTCCTTTGCTCTGCTTACCAATACGCACAGGTCCGCTGAGCAGCGGTTCCAGTGCCGCAGGGGGGAAGCATCCTTAGCGACGCGGGGCCACGGAGAGTGACTTGTGCGTATCGGTAAGCAGAGCAAAGGGGTTGCGTCGAGGGGTCAGGTTCGGCTGACGGAATGACGCTGTGTGATCCCGGGCGTCACCCTCGCTCTCGGGTTGGGGCAGTACGGGGACGCCCGCGGCCGGCCGGGCGTACAGCCCGGGCCAGCCGGCCGGCATCATCCGGCCGGGCAGGCGTCCTCGCGGCCGGCGGCCACCGACTCGTACAGCTTCTCCAGCCGGCTGGTCTGCACGCGCAGGTCGAAGTGCTCCTCGACGTGCCGGCGGGCCGCGCGCCCGAGCCGGTCCCGCAACGCGTCGTCGTCGAGCAGCCGGACGATGTTGCCCGCCAGCGCCGCCCGGTCGCCCTCGGCGCCGAGCAGCCCGGTCCCGCCGTGCACGACGGCCTCCGGGATGCCGCTGTGGTAGGTCGCGACGACCGGCAGGCCGGCACTCGCCGCCTCCAGGACAGTGGTGGGCAGTCCCTCGGAGTCCCCGTCGGCCGCCGTCTTCGAGGGCGCGGCGAGCAGGCGTGACGCCGCGAGGTGCCGGGCGACCGCCTCGGGCGGCTGCGCGCCGAGGAAGGTGGCGTCCAGGCCGAGTTGCGCGGCGCGGGCCCGTAGCGGCACCTCCAGCGGCCCGCTGCCGATGAACAGCGCCCGCGGCCGCCGGGGGCGCAGCAGGCCGAGCGCCTCGACGAGATCGTCCACGCCCTTCTTCTCGACGAGCCGGCCGACGAACACCACGTCCCATGCCGGTGCGGACGCCGGCGGCGGCGGAACCGGCACGCCGGTGTGGTGCACCCGGACCTTCGCCGGGTCCGCGCCGAGGGCGACCGCCCGGTCGCGGATGAACCCGCTGACGGCGACGACCAGGGCCGCCCGTTCGAACGCGACGCGGAGGTTGCGGCGCTGGCGGGCGCCGCGCAGCCCGGGCAGGGTGGGCTGACGGGTGACGTCGCGGCCGTGCACGGTGATGACGAGCGGGATGCCCGAATCGGCGGCAGCGCGGCTGATCAGCCACCCGTCATTGCCGAAGTGGGCGTGCACCAGCGCCGGGCGCAGCCGCCGCAGCAGCCGGGTGAGCCGGGGGGACCGGCCGGTCGCCTTCAGCGCGAGCAGGTTGCGCCGGTCCCCGGCGCTGTCGCCGAACGCGACCAGGTCGGTGTCGCGGGACAGCGGCGACGGGACCCGCACGGCGCCCAGGTAGGTGGGCCGCCAAGTGGTCAGGGCGTCGGCCTGGTTGCGGATGAACGTCTCGGAGCCGGGCAGCAGGTGGCTGCGCCAGACGACGACGCGCCGCGGGTCGTCGGTACCGGTCACGGCTGCCGGTTCACCACCACGGACCGGGCCGGCGCGGGCCGCGCCGCCACGGTGCCGGCACGGTCGGCGGTTCCCGCCGGGCCGCTCCGGTGGGGGCGGCGGCGGTCCAGGATCCGGTCGCGCACGGTGTGTCGCAGCCGGGGCGGGACCAGCCAGAGCTGCAGGTACGTCAGATAGTCGAGCGCACCCGGGCGGCCGTGCCGCCGGGCGTCGGCGAGCACGGTCCGGAACACCCGCGGGTCGCGGGTCGTCGCCGCCATCGAGCCGATGACGCTCAGCGCGATCGCCGCGTACGCGCGCGGGGTGAGCAGCGGGCGGACCGAGCGCAGCCAGTCCAGCTGCTCTGCCCAGGGGGACGAGAGGCTGATCCGGGGCCGGTCCTCGTCCTGGTGCCACAGCACCAGCGGCTCGGCCGCCATCAGCAGCCGTACGTCGTCGTGCGCGAGGGCCCGCAGCGTCCAGTCCAGCTCCTGCTGTCGGCGCAGGCCCACGGTGAACGGGACGCGGCGCAGCAGCTCGGTCGGGGCCAGGATCGTCGAGGTCTGGATGAACCCGTCGCCGTGGAACAGCCCCCGGCGCACGGTGAGGTACTCGCTCATCGGTTGGTCCGGCTCGGGCAGCCGGCGGGGCAGCACGAACTCGGCGCGCGGGGTGCGGTTGACCAGGCGGCTCGCGACGATCGGCGAGGCCACCGGCGCGGTCGCGGCGAGGGCCAGCTGGACCTCCAGTTTGTGCGGCAGCCACTCGTCGTCGTCGTCCAGCAACGCCGTCCACCGGGCGCGGGCCGCCCGGACACCCTCGTTGCGGGCATTCGGCGCGCCGCCCCGCTCAGGCAACGGCAGCACCCGCAGGCGCGGGTCGCCGACCGCGGCGAGGGCGGCCAGCGTGCCGGCGTCCGCGCCGTCTACCACGACGACGACCTCGATCTCCGCGACGGACTGGCTGAGGGCGCTGCGGACCGCCCGGGTCACCAGCGCCGGCCGGTCGCAGGTCGGGACGACCACGCTTACCTCAGGTGCACGCGCCATGAGTACCCGCTTACGCATTGACCGCGGTCCTCCGGCGGAACCGGCGGACCGTCGGCGACGAGGCTTCCGAACCCGACCCAACCGAGGCCGGGAGAAGTGCCGGTGAGGCGGAGGTGGACGGCGGGTGTACGGCGTGGAAGAACTTCCCCGCCAGGTGGTTCCGGGCTTGGCGCGGCGACGGGAGAGCCGTTTCAATCGTCGCGGACCGCCGGACGGAGCGGCTGATCGGGAATTGGGGAATTCGTGCGGCGCGACGGTGGTGGCCGGGTGGTCATGCTCGTGGACAACCGGGTCGACGGCGACTCCCGGGTGCAGAAGGCGGCCCGCTCGGCCGCCGAAGCGGGCTGGGACGTCACCCTGCTGGGCTGCGCCGACGCCGCACGGGAAGAACGGCTCGGCGGCGCCCACGTCCGGGTGCTGCCCATGCCCCGGCCCGCCGGTGGCCTGCGACAGCGCGTGGTCGCCCGGGGTGGTCCGCTGCCGCGGGTGGCCCGGCTGGCCCGCCGGCCGGTCGAGCACGCCCAGGTCCGGCTCTGGCGGGCGATCGCCGGTGACCGGGCGTGGCGACGGCTCGAACCGGGCCTGTGGACGTACGAGCGGGTGTTCGGCCCGGTGGTCGACGCGCTGGCACCGGACCTGATCCACGCCCACGACTTCCGCATGCTCGGCGTCGCTGCGCGCGCCGTCGAGCGGGCGCGCGCGGCCGGCCGCCCGGTGCGGCTCGTGTGGGACGCCCACGAGTGGCTGCCCGGCGCGAAGCCCCGCCGGGACAACGTGCGATGGCTGCCGGCCCACCTCGCGTACGTCCGGGAGTACGTGCCGTACGCCGACGCGGTGGTGACCGTCTCGGACACCCTGGCCGACCTGCTGCAGGCCGAGCACGCCCTGGCCGAGCGCCCCACCGTCGTGCTCAACGCCCCGGCGACCGCCGGTCCGCCGCCGGCCGCGGTGCCGGATCTGCGACGCCGCTGCGGGATCGGACCGGACGTCCCGCTGCTCGTCTACAGCGGCGCGATCGCCGAGCAGCGGGGAGTCGGCACGGTGGTGCAGGCGCTGCCCGGGCTGCCCGGGGCGCATCTCGCGCTGGTCGTCCCGGACCCGTCGGCGCCGTACGTCCGGTCCCTGCTGGCCGCCGCCGCCCGGCTCGGCGTGGCCGACCGGGTGCACCCCCTGCCGTACGTGCCGCACGAGCAGGTCACCGCGTTCCTGGCCGCCGCCGACGTGGGGCTGATCCCACTGCACCACTGGCCCAACCACGAGATCGCACTGATCACCAAGTTCTTCGAGTACGCACACGCCCGGCTCCCGGTGGTCGTCAGCGACGTCCGGACGATGGCCGACACCGTCCGGACCACCGGCCAGGGTGAGGTGTTCCGGGCCCGCGACGCCGGCGACCTCGCCCGCGCGGTCCGGGCGGTCCTCGCCGACCCGCGGCGCTACCGGCGGGCGTACGAGGGACCGGACTCGCCGCTGCCCGGCTGGACGTGGGAGGCGCAGGCCGAGCGGCTGGCCGCCCTCTACCGTCGACTGCTGGCGGTCGACCCGGTGGAGGCGCGGTGAGCCGGCCGGACGTCAGCGTGGTGGTGCCGGTCTACAACACCATGCCGTACCTGACCCGCTGCCTGGACTCGCTGGTCCGGCAGACCATCGCACCGCCGCGGTTGCAGGTGGTGGCCGTCGACGACGGCTCCACCGACGGCAGTGGCCGCGTCCTGGACCGGTACGCGGCCCGCCATCCCGGCCTGTTCACGGTCATCCACCAGGCGAACTCCGGCGGGCCGGCCAACCCGTGCAACCGGGGCCTCGACGCCGCCACCGGCCGGTACGTCTTCTTCGTCGGCGCCGACGACCAGCTCGGCCCGGAGGCCCTGCAACGGCTCGTCGCCGCCGCCGACGAGTGGGGCTCGGACGTCGTGCTCGGCAAGGTGGTCGGCGTCAACAGCCGGCACATCTACCAGGACATCTTCGCCGCCAACCAGGCCGAGGTCGACCTGTTCGACTCGCCGCTGCCGCGGTCGCTGGCCAACACCAAGCTGTTCCGCCGGGAACTGCTGGACCGGCACCGGATCCGTTACCGGGAGGACCTGCGGCTGGCCAGCGACCTGCCGTTCACGCTGGAGGCGTGCTACCGGGCCCGGCGCATCTCGGTGCTCGCCGACTACGAGTTCTACTACGCCGTCCGCCGGTTCCGCGCCACCAACATCACCTACCTGAGCCGGCACCTGGACCGGCTGCGGACGGTGGAGGCGACCACCGCGTACGTGGCCGAACTGATCGGGCCCGGCCGGCAGCGCGACGCCGTCATGGCCCGCCGCTTCGACCACGAGATCGCCAAGCTGGTCGAGGACGACCTGCTCCGACTGGACCGCGACACCCAGCAGCGGGTGCATGACGGCGTGGGGCGGTTGGTCGCCGCGTACCTCACCGACGGCGTCGCCGCCGAGCTGAACGCCGAGACCCGCATCCGGCTCCTGCTGACCCGTGACGCGACCGTCGACGACCTGCTCGCCGTCATCCGCCGGGACGCCCACGGCGGCGTGCCGCCCACGGTCGTCGAGAACGGCCGACGGTACGCGGCGTACCCCGGTTTCCGGGCCGGCGTACCCGACTCGTGCTTCGACGTGACGGCGGCGCCGGACTGGCCGGCGAAGCTCGATGTCACCGCCGTCGCCTGGGAGACCGGCGCGGTGCTGACCCTGACCGCGACGACGCCCGCGTCGGACCTGCCGCCGCTGCACGTCAGCGCGGAGGAGATCCCCGCCGACGTCGCGGCGGTCTCCTCCGGCCCGCACGGGACCACGCTGCGGATCCGGTTCCGCGCCGCCGACCTGCTCGCCGCCACCGGGCGGTCCGGACGGCGACGGGCGGTGTCGGCACAGGCCGGCGGTTTCGACCCCGACCTGGCGCAGGGACTGCACCATGCCACCGGCGCGGCCGGGTCGGCCGCGCTGCGCGCGCCGAACCTGCGGGTCACCGCGCCGCTGCCGTGTCGCCGCGGCGTCCGCCCGTACGTGATCACGCCGGTCCTCGACGACTCCGGCCGGTTGATGATCTCCGTGGTGCCGGTGACACCGCGGCGCGTCGCCGCCCAGGCTCGCCGCCTCCTGCGCCGCCACTGACCTCCCCGCCCCGGTCGGACCGGTGCGGGCCGGGCCGTCGGTGGCGGTTGGCCGGACCGGCTGTCAGACTCGGGCTGGTCGCTGCCGCACGGAAGGCGGAAGATCATGCCGGACCAGCACCACCGGCCGGGCGCGGACACCGTGGAGCGGTTCGGCGCCCGGGTCACCATCGACGATCCGGCCGGCGCGCTGGCCGCCGCCCGCTTCGGGCCCGTGGAGCTGCGGCTTACCGGGCCGCTGCCAGCGCCGGTCCAGAGTGTCCGTCTCGCCGTGCACACGGTGGACGGAACGTGCCGCCTGTCCGCCGAGATCCGCGCCACGGCCGTCGTTCCGGCGGGGGCTGTGCGGCTGCTGGCCCTGGGGGTGGCCGGGCCGGCCGGCTGGTTGCTCGCCCGGCACCTCACGGCCGATCCGGACGGGCCGCTGGCCCGTCGCGCCGGGCGCATCGTCACCCGGGCGTCCCGGCGGTTCGGCCGGCCCTCGGGCACCGCCGTGGCGGAGCGGCCGCGCCCGGTCGATCCGGCCGCCGCGGAGGTACGCGGTGAGGCGGCGGCGCTGGGCCTGCGCGCCGACGAGGACGTGACGACCGTCGACGACGGACGCCTGCTCACCCTCCGCGCCACCGTGCCCGCCGACCAGGTCACCGCGGCGCACCTGCGCGCACTGGCCGGGCTCGCCCTGCAGGCCGTGCGGGACCTCGCCGGTGACGATCCGGAGCCGCGGGTGCTGCGCGACCGGGCGTACCGGCTGCGCCGCCCCCGGGCCGTGGCACCGGCGCGACCGGCCGGCAGCGCGGCGGTGACCCTCGACCAGGTCGGCGGCCTCGACGACGTGGTGGCCCGGTTCCGGGAGATCGCCGTCTCGTTCCGCCATCCCGACGTGATGGCCCGGTGGGGAGCGCGCCGGCCGCAGGGAATCCTCCTGTACGGCCCGCCGGGCACCGGCAAGACGATGCTGGCCCGCGCGCTGGCCAACGAGATCGGCGCCGACTTCCGCGAGATCCGCACCCCGGAGATCCTCGACAAGTGGCTCGGCGGGTCGGAGCGCAACATCAAGCAGATCTTCCGCGAGGCGCGCCGCTACCGGCAGCCGACCGTGCTGCTCTTCGACGAGTTCGACAGCATCATCAGCTACGCGGGCGCCGGCGGCGACGCGGCCAGCCAGGCGGTCAACGCGGTGGCCGGCATCTTCAAGCAGGAGATGAACACCCTCTTCGAGGAGAACCCGGACGTCATCGTCGTGGCCACCACCAACTTCCCGCAGCGGGTGGACGCCTCGCTGATCCGGTCGGGACGCTTCGACGTGAAGCTGTCGATCCCGCCGCCGGACGAGGCGGGCCGCGCGGAGATCATCAGCAAGATGATCCGGGACCTCGTGGACCAGCACGAGCGGCCCGGATTCCGGATGTTCGCCGCCGACGTCGACCCGGCCGTCCTCGCCGCCGAGGCTCCGGGCCTGACCGGCGCGGACATCCGCGAGGTGCTGCGCCGGGTGCAGCTGGCCAAGGCGATGTGGGAGGCCACCGGCGGCCGACCGGCCGGCCCGATCCGCCAGGCCGACCTGCGGACGGCGATCGAGGGGCTGCGGCGCGGCTGACCCGGGACGCTCGGTCCACAGTGCCCGTGTGACCGGTCGTAGACTGCGGGCGTGCGGGATCGACGGGTGGCTGCACTCTGGTGTGCGTTCGTGCTGCTCGCCGCAGGTTCGTCGGTGCTGGTGGCGCTCCGCCCGGACCGCCTCTCCGATCTGCACATCTACCGGGGCGCGCTGCTGCACCTGCACGCCGGCCGCCCGCTGTACGAGTTCGTCGCCGACAACGGCGGCCCGTTCACCTACCCGCCGTTCGCGGCGCTGGTGCTCTGGCCGGTCGCGGCGGTCCCGGAGGGCGTGGCCCAGACCGCCTGGCTGGCGCTCACCTGCCTCGCGGTGGTCGCGATCGCCCGGCCGGTGGGCAGGATGCTGACCCGGCCGGGAGAGCGGCGCCCGCTCGTCGTGCCGGCGGTCGCCTGCGCGCTGATGCTCTCCGCGCCGGTGCAGAGCAACCTCCGCTTCGGCCAGGTCAGCATCCTGATCGTCCTGCTCGCGCTGCTGGACGCGGCGGGCGTCGTCCCGGCCCGGCTGCGGGGCGTCCTCGTCGGCGTGGCCGCCGCGGTGAAACTGACACCGCTGCTGTTCGTCGTCCACTTCCTGGCGGCCCGGCGGTACCGGGACGCCGGCCGGGCCGTCGCCGCGTTCCTGGCCTGCACCGCGCTGGGCGCGGCGGTCCTGCCGGGGGCGAGCTGGACCTACTGGGCCGGGGCGGTGCACGACACCTCCCGGATCGGTAACCTCGCCTCTCTCGGCAACCAGTCGGTGCACGGGATGCTGCTGCGCGTCGGCCTCGAACCGGCGGCGCTGCCGGCGGTCTGGCTGGCACTGGTCGCCGCGATCTGCGCGGTGGCGCTCTGGCGGGCCCGGCAGCTGGTCGAGGAGGGCCGTCCCGGGCACGCCGCGGTGCTCGTCGGCTGCGCCACGGTCGCCGCCTCCCCGGTCTCCTGGACCCATCACCAGATCTGGCCGGTGCTGGCCGCGATGCTGCTGATCGGCGGGCACGGTCACGCCCGCCGGGTCGGCGGCGTGGCCCTGCTGGCCACCACCGTCGTCTCGCTCGGCGTGGTTCTGGCTCCCGTCTCGACGCGGCCGGGGGTGCAGTTCCTCTTCGAGAACGCGCGGGCGATCGGCGTCGTCGTGCTCTGCCTGACCGGCTTCGGTGGGGTCGCCGTCGTGACGGCACGCGCGCGGCGACGGGCGGGCGCTCGGAGCGGCTGGGCCCGGGCGGGCGCCGTCGGGGCCGGGGCGCTGGCGATCTTCGCGCTGCAGCCGTTGCCGGCCGGCGCGGACCCCACCTTCAAGGCGTACGCGATCTCCGACGTGGACAACCCCCGGTACTTCTTCGTCTGCCGCGGCCCGTCGCAGTGCGCCGCGTACGGGGGCGGCACGCCGGTGACCTTCGGCACCCGGGCGGAGAAGACCAAGGTGCGGGTGAACGGCGTGGTGTCCCCGGTGGTGGCCCGGCTGGAGTACCACTCCGCCCCGGGCGGCCCACCCCGCGTCATACCCCTGCTGCACGCCTGGCCCGGCTCGCGGGTGTTCTCGTTCCGGTCGGCCACCATGACGCACGGCCGGCTGATCGCGTACGACGCGCAGGGGCGGCCGCTCGCCGAGTACGCCGACGAGCTGACCGCGCCCCGCCACCGGATCAGTGCTCCCGCAGTGACCCCCCGGTCGCCTGACGTGCCTTGACGAACGCGAAGACGACGACCGCCACCAGCGCGATCGCGCCGATGATGACCAGCCAGCGGACCGCTTCCAGGAGCAGCCCGAGCAGGACGAGCGCGCCGGCGACGACGCCGACGACCCACAGCAGTGCCCGCATGTCGACCTCCGTCCCCGCCGCCCGCGGTACGCGGGGGCGCCCCGTCGCCTTCCCAGCCTGGCCGGCAACATGCCCGGCGAGCCGCGGAAACGGCGGTCAGGCCGGAGAGTGCGCGACGTAGACCGTGTTGGCGGACTCGCCGCGGGTCAGCGGGTTGGGGAACCGGACGACGTGGGACTCCGCCGCCGTGAACACCTCGGCGAGCACGTCCTCGAACGCCGGGTCCGGCGGGTCGTCCGACCACAGCGCGAACACGCCCGCCGGGCGCAGTGACGCCGCGAGCCGGCGCACGCCGGCCGGCGTGTAGAAGGCGGCGTGGCTCGGGTGCAGCACGTTGCGCGGCGAGTGGTCGACGTCGAGCAGCACCGCGTCGAACCGCCGTCCCGGGTGGTCGGGGTCGAGGCCGGTGCCGGCGGCGACCGCGGCGAAGAAGTCCGCTCGGACGAAGCGGGTCCGCGGGTCGGCGGCGAGCCCGGCGGCGAACGGCAGCAGCCCCCGCCGGTGCCAGTCGATCACGTCCTCGACGGCCTCCACGACCAGCATCGAGGCGACCCGGTCGTCCTCCAGCACGGTCCGGGCGGTGAAGCCCAGGCCCAGACCGCCGACGGCCACGTCGAGGTCGGGCCCGGCCAGGGGAGCGAGCCCGAGCCGGGCCAGCTCGATCTCCGCGACCGGGAAGAGGCTGGACATGAGGAACTCGTCGTCGAGCTTGACCTCGTACACCTCGACGTCGAGTGCCGGGTCGCGGCGCCGGCGCAGGCTGATGGCGCCGATCGGGGTTTCCCGCCAGGCCAGTTCCTCGAATCGCACGCCCATCGGCCGGATGCTACCGGTGGCCCCGCTGTGGTGTCCGCGGCGCGCGGCAGGCATCCCTTCGGCGGCGGCGGGTATGAGCGGTGGTCCGGCCCTCGTGCGACGGCCGGCGAGAGGGGAGTACGCGGTGGCGGACATGCTGGCCGGCCGGCTGCACCTGACGGATCGGGCGTTGCGGATGGAGACGGTGCCGGTGCCGGAGCCGAGGCCCGGGCAGGTGCGGATCAAGGTGGCCGCCGCCGGGGTGTGCCTGTCCGACGTGCACCTGATCGACGGCACGCTGACCCCGCTCTACCTGCCCGAGGACGTGGTGACGCTCGGCCACGAGGTGGCCGGCGTCGTCGACGCGCTCGGCGACGGCGTGGCCGGCTGGGAACCGGGCCGGCGGGTGCTGCTCCAGGCGGGGGAGCGGGACCGGCGCGGCACGGTGTTCACCCGGGGCGTCGACTACGACGGGGGCTGGGCCGAGTACGCGGTCGCCAGCCAGGAGACCGTGGTGCCGATCCCGGACGACCTGCCGTTCGAGCAGGCCTGCATCATCCCCGACGCGGTGTCCACGCCGTGGGCGGCGGTGACCGACACCGGGCGTACGCGGCCCGGTGAGGCGGTCGGTGTCTGGGGCGTCGGCGGGCTCGGCGCGCACGCCGTGCAACTCGTCCGGCTGGTCGGCGCGGCCCCGGTGATCGCCGTCGACCCGCTCGCCGCGGCCCGGGAGCGGGCCCTCGCCCTGGGCGCCGACGCGGCCCTGGACCCGGCCGACAACGGCTTCGCCGACGCGGTGCGGCAGCTGACCGGAGGGCGGGGACTTGACGTGGCGTTCGACTTCGCCGGCGTCACCCCGGTGCGTGAGCAGGCCCTCGCCGTCCTCGGCCGGCGCGGGCGGCTGGTCCTCGCCGGGATCGCGAACAAGCCGGTGACCATCGCCTCGGACAGCCCGTTCAACTACCTGCAGCAGGCGGTGCTCGGGCACTACGGCTCGGAGGCCGAGCACGTGGAGCAGTTGGTGTCGCTCGCCGGGCAGGGGCGGCTGAACCTGTCCGCGTCGGTAAGCGACGTGCTGCCGCTGGCGCAGGCGCCGCAGGCGGTGCAGCGGGTGGAGACCAAGCAGGGCGACCCCATCCGGCTCATCCTGCGGCCATAGGGCCCGGTCCGGCGACGTTCCTCAAGGCCTGGTCGCGGCGACCACCGTGTCCAGCGCGTCGACGGTGCCGCCGTCGACGGCGACCGGCCGCCGGGCCGTCTCCGCGCGGTGGATCCGGAGACCGTCGAGGCCGGCGACGACGGCCTCCGGGGTGAGCAGGACGGCGGGATCCTGGGGCCCGCCCGTGCCGCCGCTGAGGTTCGCCACGTCGTGCCCCACCACGAACACCGTTCCGCCGGGGCGGACCGCTTCCCTGGCGCGGGACAGCACGGCCGCGAGGTCGGGCTCCGGCAGGTGCAGGTACGCGATGAGCACGAGGTCGAACCCGCCGGCCGGCGGCGCGTACGCGGTGACGTCGGCGACCTGCCACCGGACCGGCACGCCGCGCTGACGGGCCAGCTCACGCCCCCGGTCGACCGCGACCGCGGAGAAGTCGACAGCCGTCACGTCCCAGCCGCGCTCGGCGAGCCAGACGGCGTTGCGTCCCTCACCGGCGGCGAGGTCCAGCGCCCGGCCGGGCGGCAGGTCGGCCAGTTCCTCCACCACGAACCGGTTCGGCTCGGCGGTCCACACCAGGCCCGGCGCGGCGGCGTACCGGGCGTCCCACTCCCTGTCGTCCATGGTGCTGCTCCTCTCGACGGCCGGCGCGGCGACCGTCCCATCTTGGCGGACCGGTCGTCGGCGTGGGATCCGGCACGGCTGCCGGCCGGGTACTCGTCGGGATGTGAGCGGGCGTCGGGCCGGCGCCAGGCGGCGGGGCGGCCGGTGCGCTCACCCGAGTGGCAGTCCCTGCTCGGCCATGGCGACGCCGGCCGCCTCGGCCTCCTCGAACCTGTCGTCGATGACGACGACGTCGCGGTCCGCGTTCGCCAGCAGGGAGGCGGCGGCGGTGGCCCGGTAGCCGGAGCCGCAGTGCACCCAGACGGCGCCGGCGGGCACGTCGGCGAGCCGCTCAGGCAGGTCCGGCAGCGGGATGTGCACGGCGCCGTCGATGTGGCCGGCAGTCCACTCGTTGGTCATCCGCACGTCGAGGACGACGTCCGGGGCGGGCAGTCCGGCAGGGGTCTTCCCGGCCCGGGCGGAGGCCAGCGCGGCGAAGTCGGCCATCCGCAGCTCGCGCGGCTGCCCCCGGTCGACCGCCCACCGCTCGGGCTCGCCGGTGGTCTGGGCGGCCGGCCGGTCGATGCCGATGCGCACCAGCTCGCGCTGGGCGTCGGCGACCTGCTCGGGCGTCTCGGCCAGCAGGGTGATCGGTACCCCCCAATCGATGAGCCAGCCGAGCCAGGTGGACATCGGGCCGTCGAGCCCGAGGCTGACGGTGCCGGCCAGGTGGGAGACCGCGTACGCCTTGCGGTGCCGCAGGTCGACGACCCACTGCCCGTCGGCGATCCGCTGCCGCAGCTCGGCGGCGTCGGCCCGGCTCACCGGGGTGAGGTCGACCGGCGCGGGCCCGGCGGCGTTGACCACGCCCATGTGGGCGTAGTACGCGGGGTAGGCGTCCAGCCCGGCCAGCGTCTCGGTGACGAAGTCCTCGGCGGCCAGCCGCAGCACCGGATTGGCCTGCTTCTCCCGGCCGATCGTCGACTCGGGCACGTCGGCCTGGCTGGCCGAGCAGAAGCTGCCGAAGCCGTGGGTGGGCCATACCTGGGCGCTGTCGGGCAGCAGGTCCGCCAGCCGTCTGGCCGAGGCGTGCTGGTGACGGGCGAGGTCGTGGGCATGCTGATCGCCGAGCAGATCGGCACGGCCGGTGGTGCCGAACAGCAGCGAACCGCCGGTGAAGACGCCGACCGGACGCCAGCCGCCGCCGGTGGCCTCGGACAGGACGTACGACAGGTGGTGGAAGGTGTGCCCGGGGGTGGCGACCACCCGCAGGCACATCGAGTCGGAGACGGCGACGGTGTCCCGGTCGGAGACCGGCTCCCGGCTGAAGCCGACCTCGTCGGCTGCGGCCACGAGGTAGCGGGCCCCGGTGAGGCGGGCCAGTTCCAGCCCGCCGGAGACGTAGTCGTTGTGTTGGTGCGTCTCGACCACATGGGTGATCCGGACGCCCCTCTCGCCGGCGAGGTACAGGACCCGGTCGATGTCCCGCTGCGGGTCGACCACGACCGCAACCTGGCCGTCCGAGGCCAGGTAGCTACGGTCGCCGAGGGACGACGTCGCGATGACCGACACCTCAACTGCCACCGTCGGTGCTCCCTCCGTACCAAGACACCCACAGGGGTATGTGCGGCGCGTATCCTTGTCCCGCTCCCCGAGGTCCGCTTACCCGCCTCCGCCGCCAGGATGCGGCGGCGGAGGCGTCAGTTCCGGTACCGATCTCCCTACGGCGCCAGTCGGACGTCGGCCGGGGCCGACGTCACCTCGGCGACCAGGAGAGGAGCCCAGCACCGCTCGCCACATCGGTCGGCATGGACGGCCAGAATCCTGGTGCCGGGCAGCCGCTCGGCCAGCCGGTCCAGACTCCGCCGTAGCTGGGTCCGCTGCTCGTCGTCCGAGACGGGGTTTCCCGCGCAGTCGGAGTGGCCGGCGATGACCAGCGTGCCGCTGCCGTGGGCCCGCCGGGAGATCTCCACCTTCTCCAGCAGGACCTCCAGGCACCGCTCACCGGTCGCGGCCAGCACGGCCTCCGGTCCGGGCTCGGTGATCGTATCGATGTACTCGACGTCGAGGTGGTTCTTCATCCACTCGGTGAGCGGCTGCTGGATGCGCCCGTCGATGCAGGTGAAGATCGTTGCGAATCGGTCCGGCACGGTCACACCACCTCCTGGGGAACCGGCGACCGACCGGGCGCCGACGGCTCGCCCGGCGACGGGCTGGCCAGTTCGACCCCCGCCGCCGAGAGCGCGGCGCTCACGTCATGGTGCACGCGGCCGGCCGTACGCATGGGCTGCCACACGCCGGCCCGATCGAGGAGGTCGCGCACCGGCCCGCGGACGGTGGCCAGGTGCAGGGCCACGCCGCGTGCGTCCAGGCGTTGGCGCAGTTCCGCCAGGGCATGGGCGCCGTCGGCGTCGGTGTCGCTGATGGCGCTGGCGTCGAGCACAATCACCTCCAGTTCGTCCCGCTCCTCGGCCAGTGCGAGCAGCCGGTCCTCGAGGAGCTGGGCGTTGGCGAAGTACAGCGGGCCGTCCACCCGGTTGATCGCCACCCGCGGATCGGTGACCAGGCCGGTGTACCGGGCGACGTTGCGGTAGGTGTTCGTGCCCGGTACCCGGCCCAGCTCGGCGGTGTGCGGCCGGGCGGAGCGCCACAGGAAGACGCCGAGGCTGAACGCCACGCCGGCTGCGAGACCGGGCTCCACCCCGAAGACCAGAGTGACCAGGAACGTCAGGCCCAGGGTCAGGCCATCGGACCGGCGGGTCCGCCACGCGGTGACCGCACCCCTGCGGTCGACCAGACCGAGTACGGCGACCACCACGATCGCTGCGAGTACGGCCTTGGGCAGGTGGTAGAAGGCGGGCGTCAGCACGAGCGCCGTGAGCGCCACCATCACCGCGGTCAGCACGGTGGCCACCGGGGTGCGGGCACCGGCGGAAAAGTTGACCGCGCTGCGGGAGAAACCACCGGCCACCGGGAACGCCTGGAACAGTCCGGCCGAGACGTTGGCCGCACCGACGGCCACCAGTTCCTGGTTCGCGCCGACATGCTGACGTGACTTCGCAGCGAGGGCCTTGGCCACGGCGATGCCCTCCATGTAAGCCACCAGCGCGATGGCCACGGCGGCGGGCAACAGCGCCTGGATGTCCGGAGCGGACAGCGCCGGCAACGCGGGCGCCGGGATCCCGCCCGGAACGTCGGTGAGGATCTTCACCCCACGGTCGCCGAGAGACAGCGTGGCGCTGACCGCGGTGACGCCCGCGACGACGAGCAGTGCTCCGGGCAGCTTCGGCACGTACCGGCGCAGCAGGACGAGCCCGGCGACACTCACCAGCGAGACGAGGATCGTCAGCCCGTGCGCGGTGGTCGCCGAGCGCCAGACCGACTCGACGATCTCCGGGAATGTTTCTGCCCGGCCGGCCTTGAGCCCGAACAGGTCCTTCACCTGGCTGGCGGCGATGACGATCGCCGCCGCGGAGGTGAACCCGGACAGCACCGAGTGGGACATGAAGTTGACCAGCACCCCGAGGCGCAACACGCCCATCAGCGCCTGGATCGCGCCGACCAGCAGCGCGAGAAGACCGGCCAACGCCGCGTACCGGGCCGGGTCGCCGTCGGCGAGGGGAGCCAGTGCTGCGCTGGTCATCAGCGCGGTGATGGCCACCGGCCCGACAGCGAGGGAGCCAGAGGTCCCCAGCAGCGCGTAGACCAGCAGCGGCACGATCGAGGCGTACAGGCCGGTGACCGGCGGCATGCCCGCCAGCGCGGCGTAGGCCATGCTCTGCGGAACCAGCATTACCGCAACGGTCAGTCCGGCGATCAGGTCATGGCGCAGGGTCGTCCGGTCGTAGTTACGCAGCCAACCGAGAAGCGGCACGACTCGCGCCAGGCCGGACCGGTCCTGCTGGATGTAGGCCGTGCTCATGCACCCCTCCCGTCGGTACGCAGCCGCGCGAGGGAGCTGTTGACGTCGCAGCCGGCCCCGCGGTTGTACGGCAGCCGGGACAGCAGCATGCCCATCCCGCACGTGTTGGTGATTCCGGCGAAGGCCAGACCGGCCCCGACGAAGCCGGCCACGAACCGCGCGGGCGGCACCCAGATGCTGGCCACGACCGAGAGTAGGACGATGCTGCCGGCAACGAGGCGGACCTGGCGCTCCAGGCTCCACCGTTCACGGCCCCGCTCGACCGGACCGCCCGCGGTGATCCAGGCGTTCATCCCGCCGGAGATCACGGTGGCGCCGGGGAGGCCGGCATTGACCAGCTTGGTGCAGGCCTGGGTGGCGCGGTTGCCCGACTGGCACATCAGCAGCAGCTGGCCGCCGGCGTCGTTGACGATGCGCCCCAGGTGCGCGTCGACCTGGTCCAGCGGCAGGTTGATCGAGCCGGGGACGTGGGCAGTCTCGAACTCGCCGGGCGTACGCACGTCGACGATCAGGGTGTCCGGGTTGTTGGCGAGCAAGGCGCGGGCGGTGGCGACGTCGACGGCGGACGATGCGTTCTTGGCGGTCATGCGGCACTCCTTGTGAGTTGGCGGGCGTTGATCCGGCGGGGATGGCGACAACCACCCCGTCGGTGGTCGAAGAGATGGTCAGGCGGCGCGGGCGGCGGCCACGTCGGCGACGCCGGCCCCGGCGAGCACGACGGGCCGGTAGCCCTCGCGGGCCAGCAGCGTTGCTGCGATGGCGGCGCGTCGACCGCTGCCGCAGGCGATCAGCACCGGACGCTCGGGATCGATCTCGGCGGGCACACCCTCGGTGATCAGATCGGGAAGGAAACGTTCGACCGCTCCGTCCAGCCGCGCGGCCGCGCGTTCGCTGGGCATGCGCACGTCGAGCACCTGCGCGGCGGGGTCGGCCAGCCGCCGAACGAAGGTGGCGACGTCGACCAGTTCGAACTGGTCGGTGGCGGCTTCGCCCAGGTCGCGGACCACACCGCGGACGCTGTCGACGCCGATCTGTGCCAGTTGGGTGATCGGTTCGGTGACGTCCTGACCCGGCTCGGCCACCAGCACGATGGGCGCCTGGTACGGCAGCAGCCAGCCCGCCCAACTGCCGAAGTCGTCGGCCACCTCGATCCCGACGGAGCCCGGAAGGAAACCGGCGGCCTGCGCCGTGCGGGGGCGTACGTCGAGCACCTGCGTCCCCTCCGGCTGCTCGGCCAGGTCCGCCAGGTCGATCTCGGGCACGGTCAGCGCCGGCATCGGCGGGACGCCAAGCGTGTTCGCCGGCCCCATGTACTGGTAGAACGCCGGAATCGGCATCGGCTCGGCGAGCAGCCGGTCGGCGAACTGCTCCGCGTCGCCGACGCCCAGCAGCGGGTTGCTCTCCAGCTCCTCCCCGATGGTGGAGGTGAAACGGCCGGCGCCGGTGGCGGTGCAGAAAGAACCCTCACCGTGCGTCGGGAGCAGGGCGACGTCGCGGGGCAGGCCGGCCAGCCGGTGCAGCGACCCGTACTGCAGCTTCGCCAGGGTGCGGGCGCGGGCGGGGCCCAGCAGGTCGGGTCGACCGGCCGAGGCGACCAGCAGGCTGCCGCCGGAGAACACCGCCATTGGCTCCCCGTCGATGAGGACCAGGTAGCTGGTGTGCTCGGGAGTGTGGCCCGGGGTGTGGATCGGGCGGATCGTCAGGCCCTGGGCCTTGATGTCCTCGAGGTGGAACGCGGCCGTGTGCGGGTACGCGGCGGCCGCCGCGGCGGGCAGCACCAGCTCGGCGCCGGTACGCAGCGCCGCCTGCTCGCCCCCGGAGACGTAGTCGTTGTGCAGGTGCGTCTCCAGCACGAACCGCAACTCGACGTCGCGTTCGGCGGCCGCGTGCAGGAAGCGGTCGATGTCGCGCTGCGGGTCGACCAGGACGCCCTTTCCCTCGTGGGTCAGCAGGTACGTCTGGTCGCCCAGGCCCGGCGTGCGGAATGACACGAGATCCACGATTGCCCCTCCTCTAGGTCTTCGGTGTATACCCCCGGGGGTACTGGAACCGAGTATGTACGAATGAACGGACAACTGCAAACCGGTGTTCCCGCGGGCCGCGATTCCAGCCCTTGGTTCGCTAGACTTGTCCGGTCAACCAGACAAGTCGTGCGAAATGGCTAGGTGCGCCGTGGCAGACCAGGACAGAGCGCGTCCCCTCGACCGCAGCAGCCCGCTCCCGCTGTGGGCACAGCTGTACGAAGACCTCGTGCGGCGCCTGGAAGCCCACGCGTTCGGCAGGGCGTTCCCCGGCGAGCACCAACTGGCCGACGAGTACGACGTGAGCCGGCACACCGTCCGCGAGGCGCTGCGGCGCCTGCGCCAGGCTGGGATTCTCGAATCCGGACGTGGGCGCCGCAGCGACGTGCGGACAGCTCGCATCGAGCAACCGCTCGGTGCGTTGTACTCGCTGTTCGGCGAGGTCCAGGCGCGCGGCATGAGCCAGCGCAGCGAGGTGCTCGCCCGGGGAGCGCGCCGGGATGCGGCGGTCGCGGATCGGCTGAGCGTCGACGCCGACACCGAGTTCGTGTACCTCGAGCGACTGCGGTACGCCGACGAGCAGCCACTCGCCCTGGACCGCACCTGGCTGCTGGCCTCGCTCGCGCGCCCGCTGCTGGACGCCGACCTGACCGCGACCGGGGTCTACGCCGAGCTCGCCAAGCTCGGCGGCGTAAGGATCACCGGGGGACAGGAGCGCATTCATGCCGTGGTGCCGACCTCGGATCAACGTCGCCTGCTCGGCCTGGGCCGAGGCGTGGCGCTGCTGGCCATCGACCGGATCGGTTCCGTCAACGGTGAGCCGGCCGAGTGGCGCGAGACGCTCGTGCGCGCCGACCGCTTCAGCATCGTGGCGAAGTGGGCGCCCCACGCCGCGTACCAGATGGCTGTCGCCGACGGCTCCCCGCTGGGATCCGCCCCGACGAAATCTGCCGGCTGAGGTCACGCCGTTGCGAGCAGGGTGCCGAGGCTGGCCACAGCCAGCAGCGTCGCCGCCGCCGCGACGCCGGCCACCATCCGACGGTCCAACGCCCGTTCCGAACGGGCCGTTGCCACCGTCAGTCGGTAACGCCGTTGCGCCTGGCTGAACAGGAGGGCCCCGACGAGCAGTCCGAGGCCGCCGGGGATGGCGAGGGCCCGCCCGTGCGACACGGCGGCGTAGGAGAGCAGCGCGCCAACCCCCGCGAAGGCCAGGGCGGTGCGCTGCCAGGCGAGGTACGTGCGCTCGCTCTGCAGGCCCGCGTCGATGACCCCGCGCGGGTGGGTGGGCCGGCGGCGCGTCATCCGAATCCCCGTGCCACTTCCACGAGCACGAAGGCAAGCGCCAGCACCATGACCGCTGCCAGGCCGATGCCGACGACCCGCGGAAGTGTCGACCGGGGGAGCGGTCCGCCGAGTCGGATCGCCCGCTCGCGGCGCTCCCACCGTCCGTAGCTCGTCGCGGCGATGACGGTGGACAGCACGATGAGGACGACGCCGAGCACGGGCCGCGCAGCCGGGACGGCGAAATCCGGCACGATCTGGACGACCGCCACGCCGCCGGCCAGCAGCGCCAGCGATGTACGGAGCCAGGCGAGGAACGTGCGCTCGTTCGCCAGGCTGAATCGGTAGTCCGGCGGGTCCCCCACGTCGTCGAGTGGGGGACGGTCCGGTCGCGGACGAAGCAGCCGCCTGCCGACCTCAGTCATGACGGAATCCCCTCCACATACCCGGGTGGGTATATGCCGACGATCGTAACATGCAGCTGTCCATACCCCCGGGTGTACCCTTGGTGTCGAACAGGGAGGGGTTGGAGATGCAGGTTGACGAAAACGCGGTCGGTGACGTGATCAAGCGGCTTCGCCGCGCCGAGGGTCAGATCCGTGGCGTGATCGGGATGCTCGAAGACGGTCGGGACTGCGCCGAGGTGGTCACTCAGCTGGCGGCGGTGTCCCGCGCGCTGGACCGGGCCGGGTTCAAGATCATCGCAAGCGGGCTGCAGCAGTGCGTCAGCGGCGCGCCCGGCGAGGACCAGAAGGCCAATCTCGAGCAGATGGAGAAGCTGTTCCTCTCGCTCGCCTAACCACGATCCGGCACCTCCGCCGCGTGATTCGTCATCGGGAGGGGTCACCACGGCGAAGAGCAGCCGTAGGACCTCTCCTTCGGGGGTGGGCGGCGACCAGGACCAACCGCAGAGCCACTCCAGGCGATCCGACTCGGTACCAGGCCCGAGGACCAGGTTCCGAGCGCGACCGTCCGCGACCTGCCTCCGGAGCTCGGCCCGGACGCGGTGGCGGTGCTGGCCGGAGGCTCGTTCATCCTGTCCGACGCGGCAGGTGACATGACGGCGTCACGATCGGTGGGGTGGTCCACGGCGACACCAGGTTCCTGACCGCTGGGAACTCACGACCAACGGCGGGAAGCTACTTGTCCTCAGCTCGGACGCGATCGATTCCTACAGCGCTGCCTTTTTCTTCACCAACCCCGAGCTGCCGGGGCTGAAGGCGAACACCCTCGGCGTGGATGCTGCTGTCCGAGTTCGACTACGAGCACAAGCCGAGGCCGGGTTTTCCCGTCATCGACACGATGCGGCCGCGGTACGACATGTGGCTGCTCAAGCGGTACGGCCTGCCGGCGCTGTACTGGCACGGCATGCTCCGCGGTCTGGCCTGAGGCGGCGAAATGGCGGATCACCGGCGTCGGTCGTCCCCGGCCGGCACGATCTCAGCAGAGAGGAGCGAACATGAGCTACGCGATGACGGTCCGGCTGTCGGCCGGATTCGGCCCGACCGTCGAGCGGGTCCGGGCAGCGCTGAAGGATCAGGGCTTCGGCGTGTTGACCGAGATCGACATGCGGGAGACGCTGCGGGAGAAGCTCGGGGTCGAGCTCGAGGAGTACGTCATCCTCGGTGCCTGCAACCCGCCGTTGGCGCACCGGGCGATGGCGGCCGACCGGAGCATCGGCCTGCTTCTGCCCTGTAACGTCGTGGTCCGCGCCGACGGGCCCGACGCCACGCTGGTGGAGGCGCTGGACCCGCAGGTGATGGTGCGGTTGAGCGAGGCGGACGAGTTGCGGACGGTGGCCGACGAGGCGACCCGGCGGCTACGCGCCGCGTTGGGCGAGCTGTCCGGTTGACAGCTGGCCGGGCGCGGGCGGAAGCCCGCCCCGGCCGCTACCGGTCAGCGCGTCACCGGCTGGCCGGTTGCCCCGAGATCCGGGCCCGCACGTCGTCCATGTCCAGGTCGCGGACCGCCAGGATGACCTGCTCCAACGCCGGTGCCGGCAAGGCGCCCGGCTGGGCGAACACCAGGACGCCGTCGCGGAAGGCCATCAGGGTCGGGATGGACCGGATCTGGGCCGCTGCGGCGAGGCCGGCCTCCGCCTCGGTGTCCACCTTGCCGAAGACGATGTCCGGGTGCTTCTCGCTGGCCCGCTCGAAGACCGGGGCGAAACTGCGGCAGGGGCCGCACCAGCTGGCCCAGAAGTCGACCAGCACGATCCCGTCGCGGGTGATGGTCTTCTCGAAGTCACTCCCGCTCAGCGCCACGCTCGCCATGTTGCTACCTCCGTGTCTCGGCCGAACTCTCGCACTCGAGAATATACCCAGGGGGGTATAGCTTCCAATGGCCTGACTGAGGTGTCGGCTCGGCCTCGGATCGGCTACCTTCGGTAGATACCCGGTGGGGTATCCGTTTGAAGGGGGATCAGATGCGAGAAGTCGACCTGGAAGACTTCGCCGCGGCCCACGCCCGCGACGCCGTGGTGATCGACGTCCGGGAGCCGTACGAGTACTTCGCCGGCCACGTCGCAGGCGCCCGTCCAGTGCCGCTGGACCGCCTGCCGGCGGTCGTCGGTGAACTGCCGAAGGGTGCTCCGGTGTACGTCATCTGCGCCAGTGGTAACCGCAGCCTCGCGGCGGTCCGGTTCCTGAGGCGCGCCGGCGTCGACGCGTACTCCGTCGCGGGCGGTACCGGCGGGTGGGCGCGCAGCGGCCGGCCGGTGGTGCGGGGCGTGGCCGCCTAGTTCGCCGAAGGTCCCGCAAACACGGGACCTTCGGCCCGGAATATACCCCCCGGGGTATGCGCTAGAGTGATTGCATCGCCATCCATCGCTCGAAGGAGTGCGGCACATGTTGTTCACCCAGTACTACCTGGACTGCCTGTCCCAGGCGTCGTACCTCGTCGCGGACGACGCGAGCGGGCGGGCCGTCCTGGTCGACCCCCGTCGCGACATCGACGAGTACCTGGCCGACGCGCGGGAACGCGGCCTGACCATTGAGGGGGTCATCAACACCCACTTCCACGCCGACTTCCTCGCCGGCCACCTGGAGGTCGCCGCCGCCACCGGCGCCTGGATCGGCTACGGGCGGCGGGCCGAGACCGAGTACCCGATCCGCAAGCTCGCCGACGGGGAGCGGATCAGCCTCGGCGACGTCACCCTGGAGATCATGGAGACCCCGGGTCACACTCCGGAGTCGATCAGCATCCTGGTCTACGAGCGCGCGGACGACACCGTGCCGTACGGGGTGATGACCGGTGACGCGCTCTTCATCGGTGACGTCGGCCGCCCGGACCTGCTCGCCTCGCTCGGCGTGACCGCCGACGAACTGGGCCGGATGCTCTACCACAGCGTGCAGGGCAAGCTGATGGGGCTGCCCGACGAGGTGCGGGTCTTCCCGGCCCACGGGGCGGGCTCGGCCTGCGGCAAGAACCTCTCCACGGAGCGGCAGTCCACCATCGGCGAGCAGCGCCGCACCAACTACGCCTGCGTCCCGATGAGCGAGGAGCAGTTCCTCGCCCTGGTGACGGCCGGCCAGCCGTCGGCGCCCGGCTACTTCGCGTTCGACGCCGTGCTCAACCGCAAGGCCCGCGAGCTGTTCGACCACACCCGGGCGCCCCGGCCGCTCAGCGCCGCCGAGTTCGCTCGGGCGAGCGCCGAGGGCGCGGTCGTGGTGGACGCCCGTGACCCGCAGGAGTTCGGCACCGCACACGTGCGCGGGTCGATCAATGTCCCCGCCGACGGCCGGTTCGCCGAGACCGTCGGGAGCGTCGTCGCTCCGGACCGCCGGGTGCTGGTGGTGGCGCCGCAGGACCGCGAGGAGGAGATCGTCGTACGCCTCGCCCGGGTCGGCTTCGATCATGTGGTCGGCTACCTGCGCGAACCGGAGGGCGCGTTCCGGGAGATGGTCGCGGACATGACGCGCGCAAGCCGGGTGACCGCCGCCGAGCTTCGGGAGGCGCTGACCCGGGCCGAGCCGCCGGTGGTCCTCGACGTGCGCAACGTCGGCGAGCGGGAGCAGGGGACGGTCGAGGGTTCCCTCCACATTCCACTGGCCGAGTTGCCCCGCCGCCTCGACGAGGTCCCGGTGGACCGGTCGGTCGTAGTGCACTGCGCGGGTGGCTACCGTTCCTCGGTGGCGGCGAGCCTGCTGCGCAACGCGGGCCGGGCGGACGTCTCCGACCTGCTCGGCGGATACGGCGCCTGGCAGAGCAGCCTGGAGCCGGCCGCCGCCTGAGGGTGGTGGGACGAGAACTGATCGGCAGGTGACCGAGGGCATCGCCCTCGGTCACCTGCCTGCCTGAGGTAGGCCGCACGAGCGCGTTCGGAGATCGGAGAGCATCGTTGGGATCGGACGTGACCGGCACCGGGTCACGACTCGGCCTGCGGGCGAACGCCGCCCAGTTCGCCCTCCTCGTCGCGGTCAACGCGCTCGTCGGCGGGCTGCTGGGCACCGAACGCACGGTCCTGCCGCTGCTCGGCGAGCAGGAGTTCCGCCTCGGCGCCTACACCGCCGCACTGACGTACATCCTCGCGTTCGGTGCGACCAAGGCGGTGACGAACTTCTTCGCCGGCACTCTGTCCGACCGGTACGGCCGGCGTCCGGTGCTGCTGGCCGGCTGGCTGGTGGGCATTCCCGTACCCCTGCTGCTGATCTGGGCGCCGGGCTGGAGCTGGGTGGTAGCGGCCAACGTGCTGCTCGGGATCAACCAGGGCCTGACCTGGTCCACCACGGTCATCATGAAGATCGACCTGGCGGGCCCGCGCCGCCGGGGTCTTGCGATGGGGCTGAACGAGGCCGCCGGCTACCTCGCGGTGGCGGTGACGGCACTGGCCAGCGGCGCGCTGGCCGCGCGCTACGGGCTGCGCCCCGCGCCGTTCCTGCTCGGCGCCGCCTACGTCGCCCTCGGCCTCGGCCTGTCGCTCCTGGTCGTCAAGGAGACCCGGGGACACGCCCACCACGAGGCGTCGAACCATGCCGGCGGGGAGCATGGCGGCCTCTCCACGCGACGGATCTTCGGTCTGGTCAGCTGGCGCGAACCCGCGCTCGCCTCGGCAAGCCAGGCCGGTCTGGTCAACAACCTCAACGACGGGCTCGCCTGGGGTCTGTTTCCCGTGCTGTTCGCCGCCGCGGGTCTCTCGCTGCCCCGGATCGGCCTCCTGGCGGCCCTCTATCCGGCGTTCTGGGGTCTCGGCCAGATCCTGACCGGTCCGCTGTCCGACCGGATCGGTCGCAAGCCACTCATCGTGGTCGGCATGCTCACCCAGGCCGGGGCGCTCGGGCTCGTCGCCGGCGCGGAAACCTTCGAACTCTGGTGCGTCGCCCTGGCCCTGCTCGGCGCGGGCACCGCCATGGTGTATCCCACCCTGCTCGCCGCGATCGGTGACGTGGCGCATCCGGCCTGGCGAGCCCGCGCCGTCGGCGTCTACCGGCTCTGGCGGGACGGCGGCTTCGCGGTCGGCGCACTGACGGCCGGCATCGTCGCGGACCTCGTCGGCATCCGCGGCGCAACCTCGGCGGTGGCCGCCGTCACCGCCGTCTCCGGCCTGCTCGTCGCGGTCCGCATGTACGAGACGCATCCGTACGGCGCTCGTGCCGCCGACGCCGGGCCGGCCGCGTCCAAGTGAGGCCGGGCAGATCGATGTGGGCAGGGCATGCCCGGGTCATCCGGCCGTCCGTCCGTGCCAGGGCGACGCAGGGTCGTCGGCGCATCGACGCAGCGCTTATCCTGTGCCCCGAGCCCGCCACCGGAAGGGACCCGATGCCGTCGCGGCAGGACCAGCTGCACTCGTACCAGTTCACCGTCCAGCGGGCGGTCGCCGCGCTGGTGATGCGGGAGACCGATCCGGCTCAGTCGCCGTTCCGGCGGCTGGCCGGCGCCGGTCTGGCCAGCGTCCTCGTGGCGGCCATCATCCTCGGCGGCTTCGCGCTGTACGGGTTGTTCGCCGGTGGCGGGAGCAAATGGCGGGACGAGGCAGCGGTGATCGTCGAGAAGGAGTCCGGTGCCCGGTTCGTCTACCGGGACGACAAGCTGCACCCGGTGCTCAACTACGCCTCGGCGCTGCTCATCATCGGGTCGGAGCGGCCGAAGACCGTGCTGGTCTCCCGGAAGTCCATCACCGGGGTGCCACGCGGGCTGCCGCTGGGCATCGCCGACGCGCCGGACTCGCTGCCCGGGCCCAAGGGGCTGTCCACCGCACCGTGGGCGGTCTGCTCGGTGGCCGGTGACGGCGTCCGGCCGGAGCCCCGGTCCGCCGTCCTGATCGGCGTGGACGTCCCCGGTGGCCGTCCGCTCGGCGACGAGGGGCTGCTGCTGCGGCACCCCGACGGAGAGCTGCACCTGGTCTGGCGGCAGCGCCGCCACGCGATCCGGGACCCCGACCGGGTGCTCGCGGCGCTCGCCGCCACCCGGGCCCGGGCCGTTCCGGTGGCGCCCGGCCTGCTGCACGCACTGCCGGTCGGCGTCGACCTGGAGCCGCCGGCCGTGCCCGGGCAGGGGCAGCCGTCGGCTCGGGTGCCGGGGGGCCGGGTCGGCGACGTCTACCTGGTCCGCAACTCCGGCGGCGGCCGGCAGTACGCGGTGGCGCTGCGCGACGGCCTGGCGGGCATCACCGAACTTCAAGCCAGCCTACTGCTGGCCAGCACCGGTCAGCGGGAGCCCGAGCCGATCACGCTGGGCCGGTTCGCGGCGCTGCCCAAGGTGGCCGACCTGACGCCGGCCGGGCCGGCGGCCCCGCCGGCCGTGCCGCCGCCGCTGGCCGCACCGGAGGACGGGCTCTGCACGCGGGTCGGCGAGGACGGCGCGGTGGCCGACGTCCGGCACGGCGTACGGCTGCCCGACCTCGCCGCCGCACCGCGATCCGGCCCCCCGGCGGCCGTCGGCGGTGTGCTCGCCGATCACGTGGTCGTCGAACCGGGTCGGGGTGCGGTGGTCGAGGCGGTCGCCGCACCCGGAGCGACCGGCGGGGCCGTGTGCGTGGTCACCGACCTCGGCCGCCGGCACGTCCTGGCCGGCCCCGAGGTGCTCGGCATGCTCGGCTACCGCGACGTGCGCCCGGTCCGGCTGCCGGCGAGCCTGGTCAGCCTGGTGCCCCCGGGCGCCACGCTCGACCCGGACGCCGCCCGGGTGATCGCCGCCCCGGCGTGACCTGGTCCGTCACTCCGCCGGCCGGCGGAGCAGGGTGACCGCGAACCCGCTCTCCTCGCGCCAGGGACGCAGGTCCCAGGTCGCGAAGCGGTGCTCGCGGCGCAGCCCGGCGGTGACCGTGTCGTCGTCGAAGTCGGCCAGCCGGTAGCCGCGGTCGAGGCCGAAGCCGACCGCCATCACGCCGTCGGGTCGCAGGTGCGCGGCGACCCGACGGAGCACCTGTGCCTCGGTGCCCGGCGCGACGAAGGCCATCACGTTGCCGGCCACGACCGCCGCGTCGAACGGCTCCGGCTCGCCGTCGGCGGCCAGATCGAGCTCGGCCAGGTCGCCGACGAACCAGCGGGGACCGGGGTGGTCGGCCCGGGCCGCCTCGATCAGCGCCGGGTCGGCGTCGACGCCCACCACGGTGTGGCCGCGGGCGGCCAGCGCCGCGCCCACCCGCCCGGTGCCGCAACCGGCGTCCAGGATCCGGGAGCCCGGCGCCACCAGCGCGTCCACGAGCCGGGCCTCCCCGGCGAGGTCGGCGCCCTCGGCGGCGAGCCGGCGGAACCGGTCGATGTACCACTGCGAGTGCTCCGGACCGGTCTCGGTCACCCACCGCGTCGGCTTCCCCATGAATGCCACCGTAACCGCCGCAGATGCCGCGGGCACCACCACCTCCTCTCCGTGATCTTGCACTTTCGGCCGGCTCTCCTCCTACGCCATTTGTGGCTTTTGCCGGGGCACAGAAGTGCAGATCGCGGGGGTGGACGGTGGGGGATAAGACGGGTTCGGGGGGCTCATGATCCTTTGCGGGACATATGGGGAATTTCTGTCTACGATGGAGTTCGGTGCTACCGGGATGTGACTCATGGTCAACTGGGTTGTCTCGCTGGCCGGGCCACGGCAGATCAGTCTCCAGCCCTGCCCCCCGGATCCGCTCGGTCCCGGTCAGGTCCGCGTCCGCACCCATTACTCCGGCATCTCGGCGGGCACCGAGCTGACCCTCTACCGGGGCAGCAATCCCCGCCTGAGCAAGGACTGGGACGCCGTCACCCGCATGTTCGTCCCCCGCCAGGCCGCCGTGCCGTACCCGCTGGTCGGCTTCGGCTACGAGGAGGTCGGTGAGATCGTCGAGGTGGGCCACGACGTGCCCGACCGGCGCCCCGGACAGGTCGTCTGGGGAATCTGGGGGCACCGGGCCGAGGCCGTCCTGGCCGCCGACGCGGTGCATCCCCTGCCCGCCGGGCTCGACCCCCTCGCCGCCGTCTTCGCCCGGCCCGGCGCGATCGCGCTCACCGCCGTCCTCGCCGGCGATCTGCACCTGGGGGACTGGGTGGGCGTCTTCGGGCAGGGCGTCATCGGGCTGCTCGCCACCCGGCTGGCGGTGCTCTCCGGCGCCCGGGTGGTGGCCGTCGACCGGGTGCCGTCCCGGCTGGCGTACGCCACCTGCCTCGGTGCCCGGCTCGCCGTCGACGCCACGGTCGAGTCGGCCGCCGCCGTGCTGCGGCAGGCGACCGCGGGGCGCGGCGCTGACGTCTGCCTCGAGCTGTCCGGGGCGTACCCGGCCCTGCACGAGGCGATCCGCGCCACCACGCACGCCGGTCGCGTCGTGGCCGCCGGCTTCTACCAGGGGCAGGCCGACGGGCTCGGCCTCGGAGAGGAGTTCCACCACAACCGCATCCAGCTGGTGGCGGCCCAGGTCTCCGGGCCGACCCCGGCACCCGGCATGGCCGGCCGGTGGACGGGTGCGCGGGTCGCACAGACCTTCATGGACCTGGTGGCCGAGGGCAGCGTCGACCCGCTGCCGCTGGTGAGCCACGTCGTCGACGCGGGCGCGGTGGCCGACGCGCTCACGCTGCTCGACCGCGGTGACGGGGACGCCCTCCAAGTAGTCCTGAGGTTCCGACCATGACCATTCCGCTGGCCTGCCAGGAGCAGCTCCTGCCGGGCGACGACCTGATCGGCAAGTACGCCCTCGCCACGGCGCTCGGCTACCAGGGCATCGAGCTGCGCGGGCGCGGCGACCTCGCCCTCGCCCGCCGGCTGCCCGAACTGCGCCGCGCCCGCGCCGCCGGCGTGGTCCTGCCCACCGTGTGCGTGGAGATGGACCACTTCATCGGCGACTTCGACCTCGAGCGGTCCCGCGACGCCGTGCGCAACCTCCGCTCCCAGCTGTCGGTGATCGCCGAGCTCGGCGGCGTCGGGGCGATGACGCCGGCCGCGTGGGGCATGTTCTCCCGCCGGCTGCCCCCGTTCGAGCCGCCCCGGTCCCCGGCCGGGGACCGGCAGGTGCTCCTCGACGCCCTCGGCGAGCTGGGCGAGCACGCCCGGGCCGAGGGGGTCACCCTCCTTCTCGAACCCCTCAACCGGTACGAGGACCACATGGTGAACCGGCTCGACGAGGCGGCCACCCTGTGCGCGGCCGTCGGACTGCCCTCGGTGCGGGTCGCCGCCGACACGTTCCATATGAACATCGAGGAGGACGACGTCCACGCGGCGCTGCGGTCGGTCGCGCCGTACCTCGGGCATGTGCAGGTCAGCGACTCCAACCGGTACCAGCCGGGCGCGGGTCACCTGAACTGGCCGGCGTTGCTGCGTACGCTGCACGAGATCGGCTACCCCGGCTGGCTGGCTCTGGAGTGCCGGCTGCGCGGCGACCCGGTCGGTGCGCTGCAACAGGCGGCCACCGTGCTGCGCCGCGCCCAGCCCGGGCGGGCCGCAGCCTAATGACTGAGTCAAGCCGCGAGAGCGTGATCAAGTTGGTAGGGCTGTCGGGTGCGCAGGATGGCGTGCAGGACGTTGACGCGTCG
>NZ_JBEORU010000016.1:0-129452 GCF_040302465.1 Micromonospora sp. NPDC126480 | reverse complement strand
TACATCTCGGTGACCGGCTACCGCGACGGCGGCGACCAGGTGAAGATCGCCGACTCGGCGAACCCGAACACCGCCGAGTACTGGATCACCACCGAAGCCCTCGCCGACTGGATCGCCACCCGCGGCTACAGCACCAGCTGACCCACAAGGAAGGGCCCCTTCTTAACGCTTCGCGTTGTAGAAGGGGCCCTTCTTAACACCTCAGTACGGCTGAGCCCGGCCGGCGGCCGGGCTGCGGTCACGAGGGACGGTTGCGCTCCTGGCTGAGCCGCTCGTCGAGGCGACCCAGCTCGTAGATGGCGTTGAGGTCGGTCGGCAGCCGGGACACGTTGTCCGGTGCCGGCTCCTGAGCGGCTGGCTCCGGGTCCGGGCCGGTGGGGCCGGGCGCGGCAGCGGGGAGTTCCGGTGCCACCGGGGCTCCGGCGGGGACCCTGCGCCGCCGCAGGGCCAGCAACACCGGTACGGCCACCACACCGACGGCGAGGGCGTACCCGAGGAGCCGGCCGGTTTCCCCGCCGCTGTCCACCGCCGGACCCGGCAGTGCCTCCGGCAGATCGCTCGCGGCCGACCCGGCCGGCGCCGGCGCACCCGGGGCGCGGACGCCCGCGCCGCCGCCGGTGCGGCCCGGTGCCTGGGCACCGTCGGAGGTGGACGCGCCCGGCTGGGCCGACGTCGTCGGTGCCGGCGCCCCGGAGGTCCCGGGCGCGGAGGGCGTGCCGGCGCTCGGCGTGGCACCCGGCGACGGGCTGCCGCCGAGCAGATCGCCGACCAGCCCACCGACTCCGCCGAGCAGGCCCCCGACCACCCCGCCAGAGGGCGACGGCGAGGCGGAGGGCGTCGGAGCGGGGGCGAGCGCCAGGGTGAGAGCGAGCGCGGCCACGGCAGGCATGTTCACCTCGGAGGGATCGGGCGTGGTGGCACCGTACCCCACTCCGTGAGCGGACGGTGACACCACACCGGCCCTCCGGGGCGTGTTAAGAAGGGCCCCTTCTACAACGCGAAGCGTTAAGAAGGGGCCCTTCCTTACGTTCAGGCGGGGAGGCCGCCGACCTGGGAGTTGATCCAGGAGCGGATCGACGGCAGGTCACCGTAGATCGACGGGCCGGTGGCGCACGTCGCGTTGTTGTTGCCCGAGCGGCTGGTGGCGCCGATCAGGTTCCACACCCCGTTGATCCGCCGCACCTGCGGACCGCCGGAGTCGCCGTAGCAGGCACCGGAGTTGCCGCCGGTGTTGTTGGTGCAGATCTCGTACGGGCCGTCGATGCCGATGCACCGGCTGTCCGAGACGATCGACGTGTCCAGTTCGTGGGCGATCGTCGGGGCCGAGCCGCAGCCCCGGTTCGGGCAGGTCAGACCCCACCCGATGATCCGGGTCGCGGTGCCGACCGCGCCGGAGGTCGTGGGGATCGGCGCCGGGGCGTACGAGACCGAGCTGGCCAGCTGCAACAGCTTGACGTCGATCCGGGAGTGGTTGACCGCCCGGGTCACCCGGACCACGGTGCCGCCGCTGCTGCGGTTGACGCTTCCGACGCGGACCGAGGACGGTGTCGGGCAGTGCCGCGCGGTGACCACCCAGTTGGACTTGATCAGGGTGCCGGTGCAGCCGGAGGTGTAGACCAGCCACGGGTAGTTCTCGGTGGCCGGCCGGCCGCCCACCACGAACGGCGTGACCTCTTCGGACTGCCAGGTGAATGTGCCGGTCTCGACGGTCGCGCGGCTGCCGGCGAACAGCGAGTTCACCCGGGACGCCTCGGCGGAGCTGGGGTACGCGTTGCGGCAGGACACGGGCGCGCTGCTGCCGGACATGAGGTCGGAGCAGAGGCCGGTACGCCGGTCGGGCAGGCCGAGGGTGTGGCCGAGCTCGTGGCTGGCGATGCGGGTGCGGTCGTACCCCTGGTTGACGGCGGTCCAGCCCATCCAGATCCGGCCGGAGCCGAGGCCGGTGACCTGCGCGCGCGGCCAGCCGCTGTCGACGTAGATCGTGATGTTGCCGGGCGTACGCGGGACCAGCCGGACGTTGCTGACCGAGCTGTTCCAGATCTGGGCGGCCTGGTCGAAGTTCGTGCGGAACTCACCGGCCCGGCTCGCGTCGTAGTAGACGGTGCGGGCGGCCGATGCCGGCGCACCGGTGGCGACCTGCACCCCGGCCGCCGCGAGCACCGCCGCCAGCACGGCTCCGGCCGCGCGAAGCAGTTGTCTTCTTAGCATCTCACTCCCCTGAGTAGTCGGCGGCAGGGCCGCCAGCCATCGATGTACGTGGATGCTAAATCGAACGCCGCCGATGCCCGACATAACGGAACCGTCATACCGACGGACCGCGTTTCGGCCGGTCACCGCCGCCACCCCGCACACGAGCTGCTGTTACGTGGGCGTTACGGCACGGCGAAGTCGCTGTGCCGGAAGGCCGCCACGGTGAACCCAGGTCCGCCGACGGCGCCGGACCCCGACACCGGCCCGCACGGCGCCGGAGGAGACGTCCCGGACGCCGGGACGCGTACGGCAGGAGGAGACAGATGCGCATCAGGAGTGGACTCATGGTGCTGGTGGTCGTACTCGCCGGGCTGGTCGCCGGCGCGGGCACCGGCACGGCGGCGACCACGACGACCGGCGCGGCGACGAAGGCGGCCACGGCCGGGTCCGCGTACTGCGGGATCACCTGGGGCAGCCTGACCAAATCGGCGGGCTCGCTGAGCAGCGCCCCGCTCGTCGACGTCCGCACCGGGCGGCACGACTGCTACGACCGGGTGGTCTTCGAGTTCGCCGGCACCGTGAACGGCTACACCGTCACCTACGGCGAGACCTGGACCGAGGGCGAGGGGCTGGCACTGTCGCCGTACACCGCGGGCGACGAGCTGCTGCGGGTCTCGCTGCAGGCCCCGGCGTACGACGACGAGCACGTGGCCACCGTCCCGTACCGGGTCGGCGAGCACACCGCCAACGTGCTGCGCTACCGGACGCTGCGCGACGTGGTGTTCGCCGGCAGCTTCGAGGGCTACACCACCTTCGCCGTCGGGGTGCGGGCGCGGCTGCCGTTCCGGGTGTTCGTCCTGTCCGGGCCGGGTGCGCACAGCCGGATCGTCCTCGACGTCGCCCACCAGTGGCAGCAGTGACCAGGGCGCGGGGCCCGGCACCGGCCGGGCCCCGCACACCGGCCGTTTCGCCAGGTCGACGCCCGCCGACAGGGGTCTACGCTCGGTGCATGGAAGGCCGGGTGCTGGTCGTCGAGGACGATGCCTCCATCCGCGAGGTCACCGCGCTCGGCCTGCGGCGCGCCGGCTTCCGGGTGGACACCGCCATGGACGGCCGGTCGGGACTCGCCGCGTGGCGGGCCCGGCCGGTGGACCTGATCGTGCTGGACGTGATGCTGCCCGGCCTGGACGGCTTCGAGGTCTGCCGGGAGATCCGGCGCACGAGCCAGGTGCCGATCCTCATGCTGACCGCCCGCACCGACACCATCGACGTGGTCGTCGGCCTCGAGTGCGGCGCCGACGACTACCTGCGCAAGCCGTTCGACCTGCCGGAACTGGTCGCCCGGGTCCGGTCGGTCCTACGCCGGGCCGCCGCCCCGCCCGCACCGACCACCATCGAGGTCGGCGGCCTGGAGATCGACCCGGCCAGTTTCGTGGCCCGCAAGCACGGACGGGACCTGGCGCTGACGGCGACCGAGTTCCGGCTGCTGCTGGAGCTGGCCCGCCGGCCCGGTCAGGTCTTCACCCGGGAGCTGCTGCTCGAGCGGGTGTGGAACCACGACTTCCTCGGCGACTCCCGGCTCGTCGACGTGGCCGTGCAGCGGCTGCGCGCCAAGATCGAGGACGATCCGGCGAACCCCCGGCTGGTCCGGACGGTCCGCGGCGCCGGCTACAAGCTGACCCCGGCCTGAGGGAGGTGACCGGTGCGGACCACCGATCCGGTCGTCCCCGGCCGCCTGCGCCGCCGGCTGACCGTCGCGTTCGTGGTCGTCGCCGGTGTCTCCGCCGGGCTGCTGGCCGGCGGCTCGTACGCGCTGCTGCGGCAGGTCCGCTTCGACGCCTCGGTGCAGCAGGCCGCCGCCGACGCCCGCTACCAGCTGGTGCTCGCCGCACAGTTCGCGCCGCTGACCACCGAGCGCCGCGCCGACCTGCTCGCCAGCTTCGAGGGCAGCGGGCGGCACGTGGTCCTCGTCGACGGCGAGGCGTACCCGTCGAACCCCGCGTTCGCGCCGCCGCTGGGTAGCGGCCTGCGGGCGACGGTGGCGGCCGGGCAGCTCGGGTACGAGCGGAGCGCGCCGTCCGCCCGACCCCGGCTGCTCGTGGTCGGCGGCCGCGTCCCCGGCTCGACCGCCGAGCTGTACGTGGTCACCGTCGAGGACGAGATCGTGGCGGACCTGGACCAGCTCCGTAACGCGCTGCTGGCGGGCTGGGTCCTGGTGGTGCTGCTCGCCGCCGCGGTCGGGCACACCCTGGCCCGCCGCACCCTGGACCCGGTCGGCCGGGCCAGCCGGGCCGCGCGGGCGCTCACCGAAGGGCTGCTCGCCACCCGGCTGCCGGTGCGGGGGCGGGACGAGTTCAGCGTCTGGGCGGCGTCGTTCAACGAGATGGCCGAGGCGCTGCAGGACCGGATCGAGGCGCTGTCCCGGGCCCAGGCCCGGGAGCGGCGGTTCACGGCCGACGTCGCGCACGAGCTGCGTACCCCGGTGACCGCTCTGGTGGCCGCGGCCTCGCTGCTGCGCGAGCACCTGGACCAGCTCCCCGACGACGCCCGGCGTGCCGGCCAGCTACTGGTCACCGACGTGGTGCGGCTGCGCCGGCTGGTCGAGGAGCTGATGGAGATCTCCCGTCTCGACTCGGGCCGGGAGGCGCTCGCCGTGACCACGGTCGACGCCGCCGCGCTGCTCCGGTCGATCCTGCGCTCGGGCGGCTGGACCGAGCGGGTAGCCGTCGACGCGGAGCCGGTCGACCTGCCGACCGACCCGCGCCGGCTGGAACGGGTGCTCGCCAACCTGGTCGCCAACGCGGTCGAGCACGGCGGCGGCGCGGTCCGGGTCGGTGTCCACCGCGCCGGCCCGGAGGTGGTCTTCGACGTCGGCGACGACGGTCCGGGCATCCCCGCCGAGCACCTGCCCCGGCTCTTCGACCGCTTCTACAAGGTCGATCCGGCCCGCTCGGGCCGGGGCAGCGGGCTGGGCCTGGCGATCGCCTGGGAGAACGCCCGCCTGCTCGGCGGCCGGCTCAGCGTGGCGAGCGCACCCGGTGCCGGCACGCACTTCCGGCTGGCGCTTCCCCCCGCCGGGCCGGGCGGCGCCGGAAAGGACAGCGCCCGGAAGGACGGCGCCGGGAAGGAAACGAGCCGCCCGGGAGGTACGCCATGAGACGCGCCGCCCTCGCGCTGACAGCCGCCGCGCTGCTCGCGGCAGGCGGCTGCGCGGAGCCACGGTCCGGGTCGCTCGGCCCGGCGCCGACCGCCGAACCGCCGGCCGCGTCGACCCCGGCCGCCGCCACCCCGTCGAGCGCCGTCCCGGTGCCGACCCGGCCGCCCGGCCCGGCCACCACCACCGCGGCCCCGGCCACCCCGTCGGCGGGCACGGTGACCATCGAGCTGTGGTACGTCCGGGACGGGCGGATCGCGCCGACCCGGCGTACCCGCCCGGCGACGCCGGCCACCTCCCGCCTCGCGCTCACCGAACTCGCGGCCGGGCCGACGCCGGCGGAGGCCGCCACCGGGCTGGCCACACTTGTCGCCGCCGGCACGGCGGTCACCCGGATCGCCGACGGTACGGCGGTGCTGCCGCCGCTGCCGGCCACGGGCGGCCCGGCCGCGACCCGGCTGCGCGAGGCGCAGGTCGTGTGGACGCTCACCCAGTTCCCCACCGTGCGCCGCGTCCGCTTCGGCGCGGGCGCCCCGGTCGACCGCACCACCTACGCCGACCTGCTGCCGCCGATCGTGGTCACCGCACCGGTCATCGGCGCGCGGGTCACCAGCCCGGTCACCGTCGCCGGCACCGCCGACGTGTTCGAGGCGACGGTCAGCGTGCGCGTGCTGGACGCCGCCGGCCAGGAGATCGCCACCACGTTCACCACCGCCACCTGCGGCACCGGGTGCCGCGGCGACTACCGGGTGGCGGTCGGCTACCGCGTCGACCGGGAGCAGGCCGGCACCGTCGAGGTGTACGAGGTGTCCCCGCAGGACGGCTCGCGGACCAAGGTCGTCACCGTGCCCGTACGCCTCGCGCCCCGCCGCTGAGGCCCCTGCGGCACCACGGCCCGGCCCGCACCCGGCCGGCCCGCGGGCCGGCGCCCGCCCCCCGCGGGCGCCGGCCGGCGCGTCAACCCTTGACGCAGATCACCTGCTTGAGGTGCGCCACCACCTCGACCAGGTCCTCCTGCTGCGCCATCACCTCGGTGATGTCCTTGTACGCGGCCGGGATCTCGTCGACCACGCCCGCGTCCTTGCGGCACTCCACGCCGGCGGTCTGCGCGGCCAGGTCGTCGGTGCTGTACGTCCGCTTCGCCTGCGCCCGCGACATCCGCCGCCCGGCACCGTGCGACGCCGAGTGGTACGCCTCCGGGTTACCCCGGCCCCGCACGATGTACGAGCCGGTCCCCATCGACCCGGGGATGATGCCCAGCTCGCCGCGCCCGGCCCGGATCGCGCCCTTGCGGGTGACCAGCAGGTCGACGCCGTCGTACGTCTCCTCCGCCACGTAGTTGTGGTGGCAGCTCACCGGCTCGTCGAACCGCACCTGCGGGAACCGCTCCCGGACGACCTCGCAGAGCACGGCGAGCATGACCGCCCGGTTGCGCCGCGCGTACTCCTGCGCCCACCACAGGTCCCGGCGGTACGCGTCCATCTCCGGCGTGCCGGCGAGGAAGACCGCCAGGTCCCGGTCGGGCAGGTCGGCGTTGTGCGGCAGCCGCCGCGCCACCGCCATGTGCCGCTCGGCCAGTTCCTTGCCGATGTTCCGCGACCCGGAGTGCAGCATCAGCCACACCCGGCCGGCGTCGGCGCCGCCCTGTTCGAGGCACACCTCGATGAAGTGGTTGCCGCCGCCCAGGGTGCCCAGCTGCCGCTGCGCCCGGGTCTCCAGCTGCGCCACCCCCCGGTCCAGGTCACCGAACCGCCGCCAGAAGTCGTCCCAGCCGCGCTGCTCCAGGCCGCGTACCCGCCGCGGGTCCACCGGGGTGCCCCGCTGCGCGAAGCCGACCGGGATGGCCGCCTCGACGGCGGACCGCAGTCCGGACAGGTCGTCGGGCAGGTCGTCGGCGGTGAGCGAGGTCCGGACCGCGGACATTCCGCAGCCGATGTCGACGCCGACGGCGGCCGGTGACACGGCCTGCCGCATGGCGATGACCGATCCGACGGTGGCGCCCTTGCCGAAGTGGACGTCGGGCATGACGGCGACCCCGTCGACCCACGGCAGCGCGCCGATGTTGCGCAACTGGCGGGCCGCCTGCGGCTCGATGCCGTACGGGTCGGTCCAGACCCGTACCGGCGCGCGCGTGCCCGCCAGCGGGGTGAAGCCCATCGTCGCCTCCTCGTGTTGTGAAAGGGTCCCGCCGGCAGGCGGGACCGGAGGGCAAGAGCGGTTGGCCGGATTCGAACCGGCGATCTTCACCGTGGCGGGGTGACGCGCTACCGGACTGCGCTACAACCGCGTGTCGGGGACGAAAAAGCCGCCCGACCCGGCGGGGTGGGCGGCGGCCGCGTCGGTCCGCGGCGTCAGTCACACCACCCTGGTCGCCGGCCCGACCGGCGACCGCCGGCCCGTTCGCCGGCCACCGCACCGCCGCGCGGCGTCGGCCGCGTGGTCGCGGTGCTACGAGGCTGGTTCACGGTGGACTCCCTGGCTGCGTGCGGGCTTGCGGACAGGACACTACGGTCGGCCGGCGGTGCCCGCAATGGATATTGGCGCCCGCCCACGGCGATAGGATCATGGCCATGCGGACCAAGCAGGAGCTGGGTGCGGCGATCCGACGGGCCCGGCGGGCGGCGCTTGTCGTCAACGCCCGCTCGCGGCGGGGCCGCCACCAGTACGAACGCGCCCGGTCCCGGCTGCTGGCCGCCGGCTTCGACCTGCTCGCCGCGTGCCCGGTGGACCGGCCCGGTCAGTTGGAGGAGTCCCTCGCGGAGGCGGCCGGGCTCGGGCCCGACCTGCTCGTCGCCGGTGGTGGGGACGGGACCGTGAGCACCGCCGCGCGGCTGCTCGCCCACCGGGACGTCGCGCTCGGCGTGCTGCCGCTCGGCACCACGAACAACTTCGCCCGCACCGTCGGCGTACCGCTCGACCTGGACGCGGCCGTCGCCGTCCTCAGCGACGGCAAAGTGATCGACGTGGACCTCGGGCTCGTCGGCGACCTGCGGTTCACCAACCACGTCGGCGTCGGCCTGTCCGCCGACGTGATGGCGGGCACGCCAGCACGGCTCAAACGGCTCGGTGGCCGGCTGGCGTACCCGGTCACGGCCCTGGCGCTGCTGGCCCGACACCGGCCGCTGCGCGCCCGGGTGCGCGCCGAGGGGCGGGAGCACGAGTTCGTCACCCACCAGCTGTACGTGGCCAACGGCGGCTTCCACGCGGGCCGGCCGATCACGGCGGACGCGAACGCGGACGACCGGCTGCTGGTCGCGTACCCGGTGGGGGGTCCGGACCGGCGTGGCCTGCTGCGCGACACCGCCCGCAACGCCGCGACCGGCCACCGCCGCACGCTTGTCGACGAGCCGTTCCTCGCGGTGCGTCAGCTGTGGTTGGAGACCGACCGGCCGGCGCCGGTGGAGGTCGACGGCGAACTGTACGGCGAGACCCCGATCCGGATCGGCCTGGACGCCAACGCGCTGCGGGTGATGGCCCCGGCCGACAGCCCGGACCGCTGACCGCGACGGACGTGCAACGACGTCCGGAACGGGTACCCCGCGTGGATGAGGCCGGACGGGGTGGTGGACGTCGACGAGCCGCTCGCGGTGGGCGTACCCCCGGCGCCGCACGACGCCAGCGGCGAACGCGTCCCGACCCGCGACCTGGCCGGGCTCGCGCCGCCCGCGCGCCCGGCGCGCCGCTGGACGCCGCGCCGGGTGGTCGCCACCCCGGCCGCCCTCGACCAGCCGCACGGCGCGCGGATCGCCGCCCGGGTCGAGGCGCTGGGCCTGGAGGTCGAGCGGCTGCGCGGCAACCGCCTCACCGGGGTGCGCGGGGAGACCGAGCGGGAGACGTACGCGCGGGCGAAGGGCACCCTGGCGATCGTGGTGAGCCCACCGTCGCGCCGCCGGCTGCAACCGATCGCGCCGAGCGCCGACTGGCGGGTGGACCTCGCCGAGGGCTGCCCCGCCCACTGCCAGTACTGCTACCTGGCGGGGTCGCTCACCGGGCCGCCGGTGACCCGCGTGTACGCGGACCTCGACGACATCCTCGCCGGTCTGGCGGATTACCTCGGCCGCGGGACGGTGACCAGCCGCAAGCGCGAGCGGGCGGGCGAGGGAACCACGTTCGAGGCGTCCTGCTACACCGACCCGCTCGCTCTCGAGCACCTGACCGGTAGCTGGCGGCGGGCGGTGGAGCACTTCGGCGGGTGGGACGCCCCCGTGCAGCTGCGGTGGACGACCAAGTACGCGGACGTCGGCACCTTCGTCGGGCTGCCGCACGCCGGCCGGACCCGGGTGCGGTTCAGCGTCAACTGCCGGCCGGTCGCCGAGCGGTTCGAGGGCGGCACGGCACCGGTACCGGATCGGCTGGCCGCGTTGCGCCGGCTCGCCCTGGCCGGCTACCCGGTGGGGTTGACCGTCGCACCGATCATGCCGCTGCCCGGCTGGCGGGAGCACTACGGCGAGCTGCTGGACGCGGTCTCGGCGGCAGTGACCGGCGTGCCGGCGCTCGACCTGACCGCCGAGCTGATCACCCACCGGTTCACGCCGGGCAGCAAGGAGGTGCTGCTGGGCTGGTATCCGCGTACCCGGCTGGAGATGGACGAGGCGGCCCGCAGCCGCAAGCACGGCCGGTTCGGCGCGGTCAAGTACGTCTACCCGCGCGAGGTCATGTCCGAGCTGCGCACCTGGTTCACCGCGGCGCTGGCCGAGCGGGTGCCCGGCTGCCGCGTCCTGTACTGGACCTGACCGCAGGGCGGCGTCGCGCCGGTGGCACGTAGCATCGGCGGCCATGGCCCTGATGCGCGTTGACTTCTACTCCGAGGTGCTCGGCCTGTCCACGTCGATGACGGTGATCCTGCCGCAGCGCACCGCGTCGCAGATCGGCCTGGCCGGCGCCGCGCCGGCCGGTGACCCGCCGGTGCTCTACCTGCTGCACGGCCTCACCGACGACGACACCATCTGGCTGCGCCGCACGTCCGTCGAGCGGTACGTCGCGCCGCTCGGCCTGGCCGTGGTGATGCCGCAGGTGGCGCGGAGCTTCTACGCCGACGAGGAGAACGGCAACCGGTACTGGACGTTCCTGAGCGAGGAACTGCCGGCGGTGTGCCACGACTTCTTCCGGCTGTCGCGGCGGCGGGAGGACACCTACGTCGCCGGGCTCTCCATGGGCGGCTACGGCGCGGTGAAGTGGGCGCTGCGGCACCCGGACCGGTTCGCGGCGGCGGCGAGCCTGTCCGGCGCCCTCGACGTGGCCCGTCGCCGGCACCACCCGACCGCTCCGGTGGACCCGCGCGTGTGGCACACGGTGTTCGGCGAACGGCCGGTGGCCGGCACCGGGGACGACACGGTGGCGCTGCTCGACAGGTACGGCCCGGACGGGCCCGCGCTCTACGTGGCCTGCGGCACGGAGGACTTCCTGTACGAGGACAACGTGCGCTTCGTCGGGGCCGCCCGGGAGCGCGGGGTGCCGCTGACCGTGGACTTCTCCCCGGGCGACCACGACTGGGCGTACTGGGACGCGAAGATCCGGGACGTGCTGTCCTGGCTGCCGTTGCGGGACCGCCCGGCCGGCTGAGCGTTTCAGCCGACCGAGGCGCGGGCCACCGGCGCGTCGAAGTAGCGGTCGGGGTACGGCTCGTCGCGGTAGCGGTAGTGCCACCACTCGCGGTCGTAGTTGACGAACCCCTCCCGGGTCATCAGGTCGCGCAGCAGGTGCCGGTTGGCCCGGGCGGTCGCGCTCACCCGTGCGCTGTCGGTGTGCGCGAGCGGGTCGAAGCAGTCGAACCCGGTGCCCATGTCGATGCTGTCGTCGGCGAACCGCTGGCCCGCCGGGGCGGTACAGGCGACGAGCGGCTGCCCCGGCGAGTACGGTGCCGGGCCCGGGCTGCCGGCGTCCACCAGGGTCAGGTCGACCGCGCTGCCCCGGCTGTGCGCGGTCGGCGCGCTGACGTACCCCCGGTCGAACAGCTCCGACTTCGGCACCCGGGGATGGAACTCGGCCTTCGTCCGCTCCTGCCCGGGCCGGCCGGCCCAGGTCACGATGTCGTCGACCGCCGGTTGGGGGCGGTAGCAGTCGTACACCTTGAGGCTGAGGCCCCGGGCCAGGGCGGCGTCCTGCACCCGGCGCAGCGCCTCGGCGGCCGGCCGGGTGAGCAGGCAGAGCGGTTCGTCGTAGCCGGCCAGCGGGCGGCCGACGAAGTTGTGCCCGCCGGCGTACCGGATGTCGGCGCGGATGCGCGGGTCGACGTCGGCGAGCACCACGAACCCCGGCAGGCGGGGCGCGGCGGGCGACGACGGCGGTGGCCGGGACGGCTCGGGCGCGGGACACCCGGCGGCCAGCGCCACGACCGCCAGCAGCGCGGCCGCGCCGGCCGGCCCGGTGATTGGTCCCCGCACGGACCCTGTCTACCAGCCGCCGCCGTGGTCCCGGGCCGGGTTGACAGCGGGCGCTACGCTGACCGCGGTGCGCCGGGAAGTCTGGTCGGCAGTCGTGAGCCCCGACGACCCGGGAGGCTGCCGTGAGCGCGCCCGCAATCCGCACCGAAGCCCTGACCAAGCGGTACGGCACCGTGTCCGCCCTGGACGGGTTGGATCTGACGGTTCCCGCCGGGGAGGTGTTCGGTTTCCTCGGCCCGAACGGCGCCGGCAAGTCCACCACCATCCGGCTGCTGCTCGGCCTGGCCCGCCCGACCTCCGGCCGGGCGTGGATCTTCGGCTCGGACGCCGCCGACGTGGCCGCGGCGCACCAGCGCCTCGCGTACGTGCCCGCCGACGTGGCGCTGTGGCCCCGGCTGACCGGCGCGGAGGTGCTGGAGCTGCTCGGCGCCGTCGGTCCGGGCGTCGACCGGGCCTACCGGGACGAGCTGGTCCGGCGGTTCGCGCTCGACCTGTCGAAGCCGGCCGGCGCGTACTCGACCGGCAACCGGCAGAAGGTCGCGCTGGTGGCCGCGTTCGCCACCCGGGCTCCGCTGCTGGTCCTCGACGAGCCGACCAGCGGGCTGGATCCGCTCATGGAGCGGGAGTTCCGGCGGGCGGTCGCCGAAGCCCGGGCCGACGGCCGGACGGTGTTCCTCTGCTCGCACCAGTTGGCCGAGGTGGAGGCGGTCTGCGACCGGGTGGGGATCCTGCGGGCCGGGAAGCTGGTCGACGTCGCCACGGTGCCCGACCTGCGGGCCCTGCACCGCACCGAGGTCCTGGTCCGGTTCGCCGGCCCGGCGCCGGACCTGCGCGACGTGCCCGGTGTGGGTGCCGTCGAACGCGGCGCCGACGGCGCGCTGCGGTTCACGCTCACCGGGCCACCGGGGCCGGCGCTGCGCCAGATCACGGCGGCGGACGTCACGGCGGTCAGCATGCGGGAGCCCACCCTGGAGGAGATCTTCCTCGACTACTACGGGGAGCAGCCGTGAGCGCCGCGCTCGCCGGGCGGGCCGTCACCCGCCTGGCGGCGCGCCAGATCCAGCGCGGCGGCCTGATCGTCGTCGCCGTCACCGCCGGCATGTCGGCTCTGGTCGCCGCCACGTACGCGAGCACGATGGGCACCGAGGCCGACGCGGCCGCGCTGGCCGCCCTGGCCGGGAACCCGGCGATCCGCACGCTGTTCGGCGAGCCGGTCGCGTTGGACACGCCCGGTGGCTTCACCGTCTGGCGCACCGGCACGGTCCTGGCCGTCCTGCTGTCGGTCTGGGGGCTGCTCGCGGTCACCCGCACCACGCGGGGCGAGGAGGAGGCCGGTCGCTGGAGCCTCCTGCTCGCCGGACGGCTCGGGGTCCGCGCGGTGCTGGGCCGGCACCTGCTCGTTCTGGCCGGCGTCATGGGGGCCGTCGGGGTGGCGGTCACCGGCGCGCTGGTCGCGGCCGGCACCCCGGCCGCCGGGGCGGTACGGCACGGCGCGGGTCTCGCGCTGGCCGGGCTGTTCGCGGTCGCGCTCGCCGCCCTCGCCGCCCAGGTGTTCCCCACCCGGGCCGGGGCGACCGGCGCCACCGTGGCCGTGCTCGGGGTCGGGCTGCTCGCCCGGATGGTCGGTGACGGTGTCGCCGCGCTGGCCTGGCTACGGTGGCTGTCGCCGTTCGGGCTGCTCGCGCTGACCCGGCCCTACCTGGACGACCGGTCCCTGCCGCTGGTGGTCCTGGCGGCCGGGGCGGTCGTCGTCGGCGCCGCGGCGATCGTCCTCGCCGGTCGCCGGGACGTCGGCGGCGGCCTGGTCGCCGGCACCGCCGGGCGGCCGCCCCGGCGGCTCCTGCTCGGCTCGGTGCCCCGGTTCGCGCTGCGCCGGCTGCTGCGCCCGCTCGCCGGCTGGGCGGCCGGCGTCGGTGCGTACTTCCTGCTGATCGGTGTGCTCGCGACGTCGATGACACGGTTCCTCGCCGACAACCCCCGCTTCGCCGAACTCGCGGCCCAGGCCGGCTTCGCCGGGTTGAGCAGCGTCCGGGGGTACGCGGCCACCCTGTTCGCCCTGCTCGCCGTCCCGGTGGGCACCTTCGCGGCGGTACGCCTGGGCGCCTTCGCCGCGGCGGAGGCCGACCGGCGGCTGACTCTCCTGTACGCCCTTCCGGTCACCCGCCGGCGCCTGCTCGGCGCGGAGGCGCTGACCGTCGTCGCCGGCTCAGTGGTGCTGCTCGCGGTGGCGGCGGTGGCCACCTGGGCCGGCGCCGCGTCGGTCGGCGCGGACCTGCCGCTGGCAGCGGCGCTGGCCGGGACGCTGAACGTCCTGCCGGTCGTGCTGCTCTGCGCGGGCGCGGCGGTGCTGGCCCTCGGCTGGGTGCCCCGGGCGGTGGCCGGCGTCGGCGCGCTCCCGGCGGCCGGCGGCTTCCTGCTCCAGGTCGTGGCTGACAGCGTCGGCGCACCGGCCTGGGTGGCGCACCTGTCACCGTTCGCGCACCTCGCGGCCGTGCCCGCAACGGGTGTCAACTGGCCCGCGGCGCTCACGATGATCGTGCTGGCGCTTGTCGCCGCGGCGCTCGGCGTGGCCGGCCACCAGCGGCGGGACCTGATCGGCTGATCCGGCTCAGCGGACGGCGTGGTTACCGGCGACCGGGCCGTCCGCGCCGAACGGTACGTCGGCGGACGGCGAGGGCACGTCCGGGTCGTCGTCGGCGGGGTCGTCGGTGCGGCGCGGTGGCCCGAGATGGGTACGGAGGAACTCCAGCGCCGCCACGTCGTCGTCGACGCCACCCGCCTCGTGGCCGTTGTACCGCCACACGGCCAGCTCGGCCGGGCCGCACCACGCGTTCACGGCGGCGTACACGGTGGACGGCGGCACGATCTCGTCCATGAGCGCGACCGAGAACCGGGCCGGCAGCCGGCAGCGGCGGGCGAAGTTCACCCCGTCGACGTACGCGAGGGTGGCAAGTACCCGCTCCTCGGCGTCGCGGTGGATCGCCAGGTAGTCGCGGATCTCCCGGTACGGGTAGGCGTCGGTGCTGACCACGGCGTGCGGGATGTCGCAGAGGAACGGCACTCCGGCCACCACCGCCCGGAGCCCGGGTGCCAGGGCGGCGGCGGCCAGCGCCAGCGCGCCGCCCTGGCTGTGCCCGAGGACGGCCACCCGGTGCGGGTCGACCCAGGGCAGGTCGCGTACGGCGTGGACCGCCTGCACCGCGTCGGTGATCAGTCGGCGGTAGTAGTAGGTGCGCGGGCTGCCGATGCCGCGGGTGACCACACCCGGGGCCTCGGGTCCGGCGGCGGCCGGGTCCGGGGTGTCGCCCCGGCTCCAGCCCGACCCCTGTCCCCGGGTGTCCATCTGCAGGTGGGCGAAGCCGGCCGACGCCCACAGCAACGTCTCCACCGGGTGTCCCCGGCCGCCTCCGTAGCCGGCGTACTGCACCACCGCCGGCAGCGGCCCGTTCGACTCCGCCGGCACGCGCAGCCAGGCCCGTACCGGCTGGCCGGCGTACCCGGCGAAGGTCACGTCGTACACGTCGACCGTGGTCAGCCCGGTGTCCACCGGCTGGGCCCGGACCGGCCACTCGGCCAGCCGGGCGGCGCCGATCGTCTCGGCCCAGAAGAGGTCGAAGTCGACCGGGTCGGCCACCGCGCTGCGGTGGCCCCGCAGCCGCTCCTCCGGCAGGTCGGTGAACACGATCAGCCCTCCCACCTGGTCACGGGGCACCGCGGGTGCGTGCCGGCCATGGTCAGCCGGCCTGCAACGACTGCATGGCCTTGATGAAGCCGTCGGCGTCCATCCGCCCGTTGGTGTACTGCTGCACCGCGCGGTGGATGGTGGTGGTGGCGGCCGGCGGGTAGGCCTGGTCCCAGGAGAGCTGGAACGACGGCGCCCGCTTCACCAGGTCGTACTGGAACCTCGCGTACGCCGGGTTGCCGGCGCTGTCGAGGAACTCCCCGGTGTCGACGGTGGTGGGCAGGTTGCCGATGGCCAGCTGCGCCCGGACGAACTCGGCGGAGTACATGAGCTTGAGGAACTCGGCGACCGCCTCCGGGTGCCTGGTCCGGTGGTGCACCGAGTAGAAGTTGTTGGTGTTGCCGGCCACGTTGCGCCGGTCGCCCTTGCCGCCGGGGACGCGGGGGAACGTGGTCCACCCGAGGTCGTTCCTGGCGAACTCGGGGTTGGCGTCGTGGTGCGTGGAGTACGCCCACGAGCCCATCAGCTCGAAGCCGGCCCGGCCACTGGCGAGCAGGGTCGGTGAGCCGCCGTCGGTGAACTTGACCGAGTCGAAGCTGGTGCCGAAGGCGCCGGCGTCGGTGAGCTGCCGCAGCAGGTCGAGGGCGCGGCGGCTGTCCGCGCTCGCCCACACGTCCTTCTCCCCGGCGAGCGCCGAGCGGAACAGCTCCGGGCCGGCGACCCGGTCGTAGAGGTACTGGAACCACATCTGGGTCGGCCACTGGTCGCCGCCGCCGAGGGCGATCGGGGTGATCTTCCGGGCCTTGAGGACGTCCACCGCGTCGAGCAGGTCGTCCCAGGTCCGCGGCGGGGCCAGGCCGTTGTCGGCGAGGACCTTCTTGTTGTGGAACAGCAGCACCGGCTGGGTGCCGCGCATCGGGACGCCGTACGCCCTGCCGTCGACGACGGCGGTGTCGAACACCGAGGGCAGGAAGTTGTCCTTCAGACCCGGGTCCTTGGCGATCATGTCGTCGAGCGGCAGCAGCAGGCCGGCCCTGACCAGTGGCGCGATGCTGCCGCCACCCCAGTTGAAGAAGACGTCCGGCGCCTGGTCGGTGTCGATGATCGTCCGGAGCCGCATCTCGTAGTCGGCACCGGGGACGGTCTCCAGGACGGCCTTGACCTTGGAGGTCCGGTTGAAGGTCTCGACGATCTGTGCCTCCACCCGGTTGGTGCCGTCGCCGTAGACCAGAATGCGGATCTGGTCGGGCGTACCGCCCGCGTCGTCACCGCCGCAGGCCGCCAGGGGCGGAATCAGGGCGAGGGCGGCGCCGACCGCGACGGCGCGGGCAAGGCGCGAGCGTATTCGCATCATCGAGGCATTTCATTGTGTGGTTTCAGGGGGTGGGCGGCGCGAAAGGCGTTCGATAAACTTCCGGAACGTTTCCGTAACCTGCTCGCACGCTAGAACCGCCCCGCCATGTCGTCAACCCCCCTGGGTGGGGCAAGATGATCCCCGGGGGCGGGCGAGCCGTTCCGGATCTGCGTCGATGCCCGGTCGGCTCGTGCCCGGCCGGTGAAGGAGGCTCGGGTGGACACGGACGAGGGACGCAGGGTGACCATCACCGCGATCGCGCGGGAGGCCGGCGTCTCCGTGCCGACCGTCTCCCGCGTGCTCAACGGGCGCTCGGACGTCGCACCCGACACCCGGGAACGCGTCGAGGAGCTGCTGCGCCAGCACGGCTACCGGCGCCCCGGCAACCGCGCGGTGCACCGGGCCGGCCTGCTCGACCTGGTCTTCAACGACCTGGACAGCCCCTGGGCGGTGGAGATCATCCGTGGTGTGGAGGACGTCGGCCACGGCGCCGGGGTCGGCACGGTGGTCTCCGCGATCCACCGGCAACCGGCCTCCGCCCGGCAGTGGCTGCAGAACCTGCGCGCGCGGGCGACCGACGGCGTCATCTTCGTGACCTCGCACCTGAGCCCGCCGCTGCACGCGCAACTGCGCCGGCTCAACGTGCCGGTGGTGGTGGTCGACCCGGCCGGCGTGCCGGCCACCGACGTGCCCACGGTCGGCGCGACCAACTGGGCCGGCGGCATCGCCGCGACCGAGCACCTGCTCTCCCTCGGGCACCGGCGGATCGGTTTCGTGGCCGGCCCGACAAACATGCTGTGCAGCCGGGCCCGCCTCGACGGTCACCGCGCCGCCCTGGAGGCCGCCGGCGTCACGGTGGACGACCGACTCGTGCAGCCCGGCGACTTCTACCACGCCTCCGGCTTCGCCGGCGGCACCGCGCTGCTGGACCTCGACGACCCGCCCACGGCGATCTTCGCCGCCAGCGACCAGATGGCCTTCGGCGTCTACGAGGCGATCCGTCGCAAGGGGCTGCGGGTGCCCGACGACATCAGCGTGGTGGGTTTCGACGACCTGCCCGAGGCGCGGTGGGCGTCGCCGCCGCTGACCACCGTCCGCCAGCCCCTGGTCGAGATGGGCCGGCTGGCGGCGCGGACGGCGCTGCGGCTGGCGCAGGGCGAGGGCATCGACTCCCCCCGGGTCGAGCTGGCCACCGAGCTGGTCGTCCGGGACAGCACCGCCCCGCCGCCCCGGTCCTGAGCCCGGGCCGGTCCGGCGGGAGCGCGTTCCGGGAGAGCACCGGAACTTCCGGCACCGCCGGCGGTCAGGCGCGACGCCGACCGCGCCGCCGGCGGGGCGCGCGGGCCCGGCGCACCACAAGCGCCAGCAGGCCACCCACCCCGGCCACCGCCGCGACCAGCAGCGGCCCCGGCCCGGTCAGCCCCTCGGGGAGCGGATCGGCTGCCGGACGGGCGTCGGCGGCCCTCGGGACCGGCGCGGCGGAGGGGGACGGCTCCAGCTCGCCCGGCTCGACGAGCCGGCCGACGCCGGTGTCCCGGGGCAGGGAGAAACCCCAGTCGAGCAGCTCGGCGCCCTGCTGCCAGCCGCGCAGCGGCCGGGCCTCCGCACCCAGCAGGGTCACCACCAGCCGCCGGCCGCCGCGCTCCGCCGCCCCGACGTACGTGTGCCGGGCCAGGTTGGTGAAGCCGGTCTTGCCGCCCAGCGCCCCCGGGTAGCGGTGGATGAGCTGGTTCTCGTTCTGGATCTGGAAGCCCTTGGTCCGGGGCCGGCGCTGGGCGGGGATCTGGTGCGTCTCGGTCAGCGCGTACCGCCGGAAGGTCGGGTCGGCGAAACACGCCCGGGCGATCAGGGCGAGGTCGTAGGCGCTTGTGAACTGGCCCGGACCGTCCAGGCCGGACGGTGTCACCGCGCGCGTCTGCCGGGCACCCAGGCGGCGGGCGGTCTCGTTCATCGCCCGCACGCCGCCGGCCTGACCCTCGGCGCCGCCACCGAGGCGGGCGAGGACGTTCGCCGCCTCGTTGCCGGACTGCAGCAGGAGCCCCAGCCACACCGTCTCGACGCGGTACTGCCCGCCCACGACCAGCCCGACGGCCGACGAGCCGGGCTCGATGTCCAGGTCCTCGCGGGTCACCGTGACCACCTGCGCGGGGTCGAGGCGCGGCAGCAGGGCCGCCGCCAGCAGCAGCTTCTGCACGCTGGCCGGGGTGGCGTACTCGTGCGGGCCGCACGCGCCGAGCACCTGGCCGGTGTCCAGGTCCGCGACGAGCCACGAGGTCGCGGTGACCCCGGGCGGCCGGGGCGCGCCGTCGGGGACCACCAGGCCGACGGTGGCAAGTGCCTCGCCACCCACGGCACGGTCCTCGGGCCGCGGCGGCGGCGGGGACGGCCGCGGGGGCCGGGACGGCGCCGGTTTGGGCACCGCGACGCGCGGACACGGCACCTCGCGGGCGACGGCGGTGGTACGCCCCGGCGCGGCGGTGGCCGCCGTCGGGACCGCGACCGGCAGGAGGACGGTGCACACGGCGACCGCCAGCAGCCGAAAACTCATGCTCTCCGAACCCTCATCGACAAGATCGACCTTGACCCTAGTTGACACGGTCGCCGACCGGGAGAGGTTCACCCCTCGACGTCCGCAAGCCGCTCCTCGCGGGTCGCGACGAGGCTCCACCCGATCGAGACGGCCAGGGTGACCACGATGACGCCCAGGGTCACCGGGACGGGCAGCTTGCCGACCGGCGTCTCGGAGAGGATCAGCTTCACGCCGGCGAAGGCGAGCAGGACCGCCAGACCGTAGTGCAGCTTGGTGAAGCGGCGCAGCAGCCCGGCCAGGCAGAAGTAGAGGCTGCGCAGGCCCAGCACCGCGAAGGCGTTGGCGGTCCAGACGATGAACGTGCTGGTCGTGATCGCCAGCACGGCGGCGACCGAGTCGATCGCGAAGACCAGGTCGGTCGCCTCGACCGCGATCAGCACGACGAAGAGCAGGGTGGCGACCCGCCGCCCGTCGAGCCGGACGAAGAACCGGTCCCCGTGGTAGCGGGGGTCGGTGGGTACCACCCGACGGACCAGCCGCACCACGAGGTTGCGCTCCGGGTGGACCTCCTCGTCGTGCCGGAAGGCCATCTTCCAGCCGGTCCAGACGAGGAAGGCACCGAAGACGTACGCGGTCCAGAAGAAGGTCTGCAGCAGTTCGGCGCCGACGAAGATGAACACCAGCCGGAACGCGAGCGCGCCGACGACGCCCCAGAACAGGACCTTGTGCTGGTACGCGGCGGGCACCGCGAAGTAGGTGAAGACGAGCGCGAAGACGAAGACGTTGTCAACCGAGAGCGCCTTCTCGATCAGGTACCCCGCGTAGTAGGCGCCGGCCGCCTCGTCGCCCTGCCAGACCCAGAGCAGGACGCCGAAGGCGAGCCCGGCCGCGACCCAGACGGCCGACCAGGTGGCTGCCTCGCGGAACCCGATGACGTGGTTGTCGCGGTGCAGGAACAGGTCGACCGCGAGCATCAGTGCGATGCCGACGGTCAGCGCCAGCCAGGCCCACCACGGAACGGACAGGGACATCCCGACTCCCCTCGACCGGCCGGCGCGGGTCGCCGGCGTGCCGGTCGACGGTCTCCCCGGACCGCGGCGTTGGCGGCCCGCGCCGCCGGGGCCGCTCCGTCCGCGGCAGGGCGCGGGCGCAGCGGCGCCGTACTGGCGACGGCGCGTCGGTGTCGGGTACTCCCCATCGAACTACGCTCTATTATTCACGAAACCTGGTTCGCTTGTCTAGTGCGCGCGCTGGGCCTCGGCGATGGGGCGCTTGAGGTGGTAGCGGTGCACCTCGGTGCTGCCCTGCACGTTGTTCACGTCCTCGGCGGCGGACACCAGCTCCCACCCGTCGCGACCGACCCGGTTGAGGTGCGCGATCGCCGTGTCGCCGTACGCGGTGACGTCGCGGCGTGACCCGTCGGGGCCGTACCAGACGAAACTGACATGGAAATTGCGGCCCTGCCCTTGGTAGCGGCGGACCAGCAGGGCGTACTCCCAGGCGACCATGCGTCCATTATGTGTGTCCATCAAGGACGGCGGTACGCAGGCCGACGCGGATTGCGACGCGGTGAACGCGATGTGTCAACCGACCGGCGCGGTGGCGCCACGGCGGGACAGCTCGTCGGTGATCAGCGCGGTCAGCCGGTCCAGCCCCGCGTCGATCTGGGCCGGGGTGACCGCGCTCACCGAGAGCCGCAGCGCCCGCACCGGCTTCCCGCCGTCGTAGAAGTGGGCCATCGGCGTCCACAGCACCCCGTACTCGCGCGCGGAGCGGTGCAGCAGCGCGTCGTCGACCGGGAACGGCACGGTGAGCACCACGAAGAACCCGCCGGTCGGCACGGTCCACCGCACCGGCGCCCCCGCCGGGAACCGCCGGCGCAGGCCGTCGACGAGATGGCGCAGGTTCCGGTCGTACGCGGCCCGCTCGCGCGCCGTGGCGTCCACCAGGCTGCACCCGTGCTCCAGCAGCGCGCCCCCGACCACCGCCTGGGCGATCGCCGACGTGTTCACGGTGACCATGCTCTTGATCCTGGCGAGCTGGTCGGCGAGCAGGCCCACGTCGCCGTCGCGCCCGGCGACCCGCTGGTCGGCCACGACGTAGCCGACCCGGGCGCCGGGCAGCACCGTCTTGGCGAACGACCCCAGATAGACGACCCGGCGGGCGGTGTCCAGCGCCTTGAGGGTCGGCAGCCGCCGGGTGTCCCCGGCCGGAAACAGGCCGTACGGGTTGTCCTCGATCAGCAGCAGATCCTCCTCGGCGGCCAGCTCCAGCAGGGCCCGCCGGCCGGCGAGCGGGATGCTGGTGCCGGACGGGTTGGCGAAGTCGGGCATCAGGTAGCAGGCGCGCGGCCGCAGCCCCTCGGCCCGGGCCCGGCGCACCTCGGCCCGCAGGTCGGCCGGGTCCACCCCGGACGGTCCGGCGGTCACCGGGCGCACCGGCAGGTCCAGCAGCCGGGCCGCGCCGGTCAGGCCCACGTACGTCGGCGCGACGGCGAGCAGCACGTCCCGCGGTCCGGCCCGCAGCGCCCGCAGCACCAGGAACATCGCCTCCTGGCAGCCGACCGTGACCACGATCGCCTCCGGGTCGACCGTCACCCCCTCGTCGACGGCCAGGTTGCGGGCGACCAGGTGGTGCACGATCCCCTTGGTCCGCCCGTACTGGAGCAGGGTGCGCCGCACCTGCTCCGGACCCTGCCCCAGGTCGTCGGCGAGGTGCCGGCCGAACGCGTCCAGGTACCGGGGCAGCGCGGCGACGTCGAGGAACTCCTCGTACGGCCGGCCGGCGGCCAGCGACACCGCGTCCGGGTAGTCCTGCGCGACCTCGTTGAGGAAGTTCATCGAGTTCAGCGCCGGGTCGTCGAGGGCCGGATGCAGGTCGGCCAACCGCAGGTCCACGCTCGCGCCCACCGTCACCCCACCGTCATCGTGCGCAGGTCCCGCGCCTCGGCCGGGTCGGCGCAGCCGGCCAGCGCGAGCGCGTCGCGGAGCTCGCCGGCCAGCAGCGACAGCGCGGTCTCCGCCCCGGCCCGGCCGCCGGCGGCGAGCGCCCACAGCAGCGGGCGGCCCACCAGCACGCCGTGCGCGCCGAGGGCGAGGGCGCGCAGCACGTCCACGCCACCCCGGACGCCGCTGTCGAGGAGCACCTCGCACCTGCCGGCCACCGCCTCGACCACCTCGGGCAGGACCGCCGCGGTGGCCGGCGCGCCGTCGAGCTGCCGCCCGCCGTGGTTGGAGACCACCACCGCGTCCACGCCGGCGTCGGCCGCGCGGGCCGCGTCGCGGGAATCCAGGACGCCCTTGACCACCAGCGGGACGGGGGTCCGTTCCCGCAGCCACTCCAGGTCCGCCCAGGTCACCGCCGGGGCGAAGACCGCCCCGGTGTGCGCGGCCACCGCGGACACGTTCGGGGTGGCCTGGTGCGCGAGATCGTCCCGGCCGGCGGGCAGATTCGCCGCCACGACGTGCGGCGGGATGGCGAACGCGTTGCGCACGTCCCGCAGCCGCCGGCCGAGGATCGGCACGTCCACGGTGAGCACCAGCGCGGCGCAGCCGACCGCCCGCGCCCGGTCCAGCAGGTCCACGACCAGTCCCCGGTCGCGCAGCCAGTAGAGCTGGAACCACACCGTCGCCCCGGTCGCCGCGACCTCCTCGATCGGCGTGCTGCCCAGCGTGCTGGCCACGTAGGGGATGCCCGCCGCCCCGGCCGCGCCGGCCAGGGCGATCTCGCCGTCGGGGTGCAGCAGCCGCTGGTACGCCATCGGCGCGACCGCCACCGGCAGCGCGTGGGTGGCGCCGAGCAGCCGGGCCTCGGTGCGCGGGGTGTTGACCCCACGCAGCACCCGCGGCAGCACACCGACCCGGTCCAGGGCGCGGCGGTTCGCCGCGAGCGTGGTCTCCGCGCCGCTGCCGCCCTCGACGAAGTCCCAGATCTCCGGTGCCAGCGCCGCGCGGGCCAGCCCGGCGAAGTCGGCCAGCCCGGCGGGCGCGGGCGGGTCACCGAGCGGCAGGTCGGGCTTCGGCATCGGCTCAGTCATCGCCCGGTCACCGCACCGGCCGGGGCGGCGGCCGGCGCCGCGAAGCGTTCGCGGAGGAAGGCGGCGGCCTGCTCCTGGGCGCGCCGGCCGTCGTCGAAGGAGCCGGGCATGGCGAAGAAGCCGTGCACCATGCCCGCGTACCGGGTCAGCGTGGTCGGCACGCCGGCGGCCCGGAGGCGGTGGGCGTACCGCTCGCCCTCGTCGCGCAGCGGGTCGTGCTCGGCGGTGACGACCAGGGCCGGCGGCAGGCCGGTCAGGTCCTCGGCGAGCAGGGGCGAGGCGAGCGGGTTCCGGGCGTCGGCCGGGTCGGCCAGGTAGTGCTCGCGGTACCAGGTCACCGAACGCCGGTTGAACAGCAGCGGATCGTCGTCGCCGGCCGGCTCGGCGGTCTGGTCGGTGTTCGGGTACACCAGCAACTGCGCGACCAGCGGCGGACCGCCGGAACGGGCCAGCAGGGTGACCGCGGCCGCCAGGTTTCCGCCCGCGCTGTCCCCGCCCACCGCGAGGCGCGCCGGGTCGGCACCGAACGTCTCCGGCCGGGCGGCGACGTGGCGCAGCGCCGCGTGGCAGTCGTGCACCGCGGCCGGGAACGGGTGCTCGGGGGCGAGCCGGTAGCCGACGGTGACCACCTGGCAGGGCACGGCGTTGGCCAGCCGCCGGCAGATGCCGTCGGCGGTGTCGACGCTGCCCAGCGTCCAGCCGCCGCCGAAGAAGTACAGCAGCGTCGGCAGCGGCCCGGCACCGGCCGGGCGGTGGACCCGGACCGGCAGGTCGCCGGCGGGACCGGGGACGTGCGTGTCGCGTACCTCGTGCACCGGCTCGACCGCGCCGGAGCCGGCGCGGATCGCGGCGAGGTCGGCGGCGCGGGCCTCGGCGAGGGTCTGGGTGTACAGCGGCGGCGTGCCGGCCGCCGCGCGACCGGCCCGGTACGCCTCAGCCTGGGGGTGCAGGCTCACCGGTCCTCCCCTCCCCCGGTGCTGACCAGCAGCTTGTCGATGCCCCGCAGGAACAGGCTGCCGCTGTGGACGGGTTGCTCGTCGATGCGCAGCCGGGGGAAGCGGGACAGCAGCCGGGGCAGCGCCAGCCGGCCCTCCAGGCGGGACACCGCCGCGCCGAGGCAGTAGTGCGGGCCGATGCCGAACGCCAGCGAGGGCGGGCCGGCGCGGCGAGGATCGAACCGGTCCGGGTCGGGGAAACGGGCCGGATCGCGGTTGGCGGCGGCGATGATCAGCAGCACGTTCTGGTCCTGCGCGACCGGCACCCCGCCGAGGACCGCGTCGCGGGGCGCGGCCCGGGCCAGGAAGTGCACCGGCGCCTGCAACCGCAGGATCTCGTCGACCGCCCCCGCGGTCAGCGCCGGATCGTCGGGCAGCGCGGCGGCGACCTCGGGGTGGGCCAGCAGCACCGGCAGCCCGTTGCTGAACATGTAGACGGTGGTGACGAAGCTCGCGTTGAACAGCACGATCAGGTTGCTGATCAGCTCGTCCTCGGTCAGGTCCACCCCGCCCGCGTCGACCGCCTCGACCAGCCCGCTGATCAGGTCCTCCCCCGGCGTCCGGCGGCGGTGCGCGAGCAGGTCGGCGTAGAAGGCCCGCAGCTCCGCGCCGGCGGCGTTGGCGGCGGCCAGCCGCTGCGGGGTCTTGCCGGCCACGTCCAGGAACTCGTCGATGCGGTCCACCCGCTCCCGGTACCAGGGCAGATCCGCCTCCGGGATGCCGACGAACTCGGCCATCACCCGCGCCGGCAGCGGGTACGCGAAGTCGGCGACGAAGTCGATCGCACCGCTCCCGGCGTCGGCCATCCGGTCCAGCAGCTCGTCGGCGACCCGGACGATCACCGGTTCCAGCGCGCCGAGCCGGCGCGGGGTGAACGTGCCGGCGAACACGTGCCGCATCCGGCCGTGGTCGGGCGGGTTGACGAACATCATCGAGGTCTGGAAGGTCCGCAGGATCTCCTGCTCCTCCCAGCCCGGCGGCGGCTGCTTGTACCACTCCGGGTCGCGCAGGACCGCGTCGACCAAATCGTAGCCGACCGCAACGGCGGTGACCGCCCGGTGCTCCGGGCGGTCCGGCAGGGCGGTGATCGGGCCCAGCGCGTGCAGCTGGGCGTAGACGGGGTACGGGTCCCGCCGGCCCTCCTCGCTGTAGAGCCGGGTCAACAACCGCTCGATGTCCACCATGGATGACTCTCCCCAGGAAATCCGTGGTGCGGGCGGCGGGGATCACCCGCCGCCCGCACCGGTGTCACAGACCGAGCAGGCGCAACGGCACGGCGTCCGCCATCGCCTGGTTGCCGGCGTCGTTCGGGTGGATGTGGTCACCCGAGTCGTACGCCGGCAGCAGCCGGCTGGGCTGCGCCGGGTCGCGCAGCACCTTGTCGAAGTCCAGCAGCCCGTCGAACTCGGTGCTGCTGCGCAGGTACGCGTTCACCGCCTGCCGGGTCGCCTCCTTCTCCGGCGTCCACACGCCCGGGTTGCCGTGCCCCTCGTACGGGGTCAGCGTGGCCACCAGGCTCCGCAGGCCGCGGGCCTTGACCTGCCGGTTGATCTGCCGCAGCGAGGCGATGATCGCGTCGGCGGAGTCGTCCGACATCCAGATGTCGTTGATCCCCAGGTGGGTGATCACGGTCCGGGCGTCGGTCTGGGCGAAGACGTCCTCGTCCAGCCGGGCGAGCGCGTTCGGGCCCAGCTCGTGGTAGCCGGGGAAACCGCCCGCGCCGGGCTCCGGGCCCTCGTGGTTGAGCCGGTTGCCGGCCAGGCTGGCGTTGAGCACGCCCGGGGTGCGGACATCGGGCCGGGCGTCGATGAGCCGGTCCGCGAGCAGGTCCGGCCAGCGCTTGTTGGCGTTGACGGTGCTGCCGTTGCCGTCGGCGATGGAGTCACCGAAGACCACCACCGAGCCGGGGCTGTGCCGGCGCTGCACGTCGATGCCGGACAGGAAGAACCAGCAGCAGTTCGGCCGGATGGTGAAGCCGGCGCCGTCGGCGGCCGAGGTGAGGTCGGTGGCGCCGATGAAGTTGGTCTGCCGGGACTGGCCGTGGAAGGTCACCGGCCCGGTCAGCGTCGGGAAGTGGACGGTGAGCACCAGGTCCTGCTGGTCGCCGATCGGGAAGGCGATCGGGTCGCTGAGCAGCTCGGCGCCACGGTTCATGGTGGCCGAGGTGGCGCCGCCGAAGGTCAGCTCGCGCAGGGTCGTCGGGTCGATGTCGGACAGGTCGTCGGGGGTGGCGGTGTTCGGGCGGGCGATTGTCGCGCGGCCCACCTGGACGGCCTGCTCGCCGTACATGTTGCTGAGCCGGACCCGCAGGACCGGCCCACCCACGGTGGTGTGCACGACCATGCGGACGCTCTGGTTGTTCAGCCCGGTGTTGGTCAGACCGGTCGAGTTGCCGCGGGTGACCGCGGCGGCCCAGGAGGCCGCCCAGGTCGTCCGGCCGCGCTCCGTCTCCGACGGGCCGGCGCTCGCCACCATGGCGGGGGTGCCCGCCACCAACAGCGTTGCCGTGGCCGCGACGACATGCCATCTCTTCGGGGTCGACATTGAACCTCCATCGTTGGCAGCCCAGAGCCCCGTCCGTCGACGGCACCTGCCTGGGCGATGGACCGGAACCTAGCCGCCGCCGCTGACGGGCGTCAATCGACCTGATCGACGTGATCAAATGTCCCGCCGGGCCGGCCGGAGGCACCTTCGGCTCCTGTCCGTCCTCGCCCGGTCACCCTAGGGTCACAGGTGGCGGCGCGGTCGCCGCAGCCCGCGCACGCTGCCCGGGCCCTGCCCGGGCGCCGCTCGTTGCCCGGGTCCCACCGGGGCACCGCTCGTTGCCCGGGTCCCGCCCGGGGTGCCGCTCGTTGCCCGGGTCCCGCCCGGGCGCCGCTCGATCGAGAGATGGGGGGCCGTCCGGATGACCGACCGACCGGGATACGTACACCGCGCGCTGGAGCTGTTCGCCGGGTACGGAGACCGTGCGGCGCTGGTGGGCGGCGGTCGCCGCCTCACGTACGCCGACGTGCACGCCGAGGTGCGCGGGCTGGCGGCGGCGGCGACGCGGCACGGCGTACGCCCGGGCGCGGCGGTGCTGGTGGCGCTCGGCAACCCGGTCGAGGCGCCGCTGGTGCAGCTCGCCCTGCACCTGCTGGGCTGCCGGACGATGTGGGTCGCCCCGGTCACCTCACGCCGGGAGATCGACGAGTTCGCGCGGCTCGCCCGCCCGGACGCCCTGGTGTACGACGCGCGGGACCCGGCGAGCCTCGGCGCGGAGCTGGCCGCCGGGCTGCCCGGCGTGCCGGTGCTGCGCCTGGGCGCCGAACTCGTCCCGGCGGGCGGCGCCGCCGACCTGCCCGCCGGCGTGCCGGTGCCGGAGTCGGTCCTGCAGACCTCCGGGACCACCGGCACGCCGAAGCTGGTACACCACCGGGAGAGCTTCTACACCCAGGTCCTCGCCCTCGCCGCGGACTTCCGGGCCGCCGGGTTCCCGCTGCTGCGGCACCTGTCGTACTCCCCGATGTGGCTGGCCAGCGGCCAGATCACCACGCTGTTCAACCTGTTCACCGGCGGCGTGCTGTTCCCGCGCGACGGCTGGGACGCCGGGGAGTTCCTGCGCACCGTGCCGGCCGAGCGGATCAACTCCACATTCCTCACCCCGCCGATGCTGTACGAGGTGCTCGACCACCCCGACCTGCCGGGCGCCGACTTCGCCTCGATGTTCATGTTCAACGTGGGCGCCGGGCCCGCCGCGCCCGCCCGGCTGCGCCAGGCGATCGCGCGGTTCGGCCCGGTGCTGCGCATCGTGTACGGGCTCAGCGAGGCGGTCGTGGTCGCCGCCCAGCCGGGGCTCACCGAGGACCCGGACCATCCGGACCGGCTGCGCTCCTGCGGCACGCCGTACGGCGACGTGCGCATCGAGATCCGCGCCGAGGACGGCACGGTGCTGCCGCCCGGGGTGGACGGCGAGGTGTGGGTGCACACGGCGCTGCGCTTCGCCGGCTACCACGGGCAGCCGGAGCTGACCGCGGAGACGCTCGTCGACGGGTGGGTGCGGACCCGCGACATCGGGCACCTCGACGAGGACGGCTACCTGTACCTGGTCGACCGCCTCCAGGACCGCATCCTCACCCGCCGGCGCAGCTGGCCGATCCACTCCCGGCCGATCGAGGACGTGCTGGCCGGGCACCCGGCAGTCCGCGCCGCCGCGGTGATCGGCGTACCGGACGAGGTGGATGGCGAACTGCCGTACGCGTACGTCGTACCGGCCCCCGGCGCGACCGTGACCGGCGCGGAGCTGATCGACCTGGTGACCACCACGCTCAGCGGGACGTGGGCGCCCGGCGGCGTTGAGTTCGTCGACGCGCTGCCGCTGAACCGGTCGAACAAGGTGGACAAGCGCGCGCTGCGGGCCCGGTACGCGGCCGACCACCCCTCGGACGTGGAGCACCCGGAGGCGTCGATCGGCAGCCGGGCGTGACCGCACGCCGCGAACTCGTCGCCCTCGTCGGCGCCGACCTGCTGTCCAACCTGGGCAGCCGGATCTCCGTCGTCGCCATCCCGTGGCTGGTGCTGGAGACGACCGGGAGCCCCACCAAGATGGGCCTGGTGGCCGCCGCCGAGACCCTGCCGTACCTGCTGTCCAGCGCGCTCGGGCCGCCGCTGGCCGACCGGATCGGGCTGCGCCGCACCTCGATCCTCGCCGACATCGGCAGCGCCGGGCTGATGGTGGCGGTGGCGCTCACCCCGTTCATCGGTTTCGGCGCGCTGCTCGCGCTGGTGGCCGTCGTCGGCACGCTGCGCGGCGTCGGCGACCGGATCAAGCACGTGATGTTCCGCCCGGTCGCCGAGGCGGCCGGGGTGAAGCTGATCCGGCTGACGTCGGTCTACGACGGGCTGGGCCGGGTGGTCACCCTCCTCGGCGCGGGCGTCGGCGGCCTGCTCATCTGGTGGTTCGGCGTGACCTGGGCGATCCTCATCGACGCGGCGAGCTTCGCGGTCTGCGCGGTCATCGTGGCGACCCTGGTCCGCCCGCCGGCACCGGCCGGCGCGCCGGCCGCCGCCCGGCAGGGCTACCTGAGCGCGCTCGGCGGCGGGTTCCGCTACCTCGGCCGGGACCGCACGCTGCTGTCCATGCTGCTTGTCATCTCGGCACTCAACATGGTGGTCAACGCCAGCATCGCCGTCTACATCCCGCTCTGGGTCGCCGACGTGCTGGGCAGCCCGGCCGGGCTGGGTCTCGTGCTCGGGGCCTTCTCGGCCGGCGCGCTGCTGGGCAACCTGCTGTTCACGATGCTCGGTCCCCGGCTGCGGCGGGACCTGACGTTCGCCGTCGGCGCGGCGGTCAGCGGCCCGCCCCGGCTGCTGGTCCTGGCGTTCAGCGAGGACCTGCCGGTCGTGCTCGCCGTGACCTTCGTGTCCGGCATCGGCATCGCGGTGGTCAACCCCCTGCTCGGGGTCGCGCTGTACGAGCGGCCACCGGCCGACCTGCAGACCCGGGTGATCGGGCTGGCCGGCTCGCTGGCCTTCGCCGGGCTGCCGCTGGGCGCGCTGCTCGGCGGCTGGTCGGTGACGGCGCTGGGGCTCGGTCCGGCGCTTGTGGCGGCGGCACTGTTCACCCTCGTCGTCACGGCCCTCCCGCTGGCCGCCGCCCTTCGCCCGCCCCCCCGCCCCACCCCCGCCGAGGTGTAAGGAAGGGCCCCCTCTTAACGTCTGGTGTAGAGGAAGGGTCCCTTGTTAACAGGGGAACCCCGGGCGCGCCCGGCACCCGTATGGTCAGCCCATGGCCACCTGGGACGACGTACGCCGGATCGCGCTGGACCTGCCGGAGACGACCGAGGCGCCCTCGTACGACGGGCTGCCCGCCTGGAAGGTGCGCGGCAAGGGTTTCGTGTGGGAGCGCCCCCTGCGCCGTGGCGACCGGGACGCGCTCGGCGCCGCCGCACCGGACGGGCCGGTCCTCGGCGCGCAGGTGCCCGACCTGGGCGCCAAGGAGGCGCTGCTCGCCGACGATCCCGCCGTCTACTTCACCACCCCGCACTTCGACGGATACCCGGCGGTCCTGGTCCGGCTGGACCGCATCGACGTCGAGGAGCTGACCGAGCTGATCACCGAGGCGTGGTACGCCCGCGCGCCGAAGCGCCTGGCGGCCGCGTACCGCTCGGAACGTCCCTCCTGACCGCACCGGTCGCCGCCAGGTACTCGTCCCGGGACCGCTCGGGCCAGCGGGCGCCGCAGCGGGCGCACCACCTCGGCGGATGGCTGTGGTAGTGGGCGAGCCCGACGGCGCCCACGACCATCACCGCGCCGGGCACCAGCGAGGCGGCCAGCAGGGCCAGCGCTTCCGCCACGTCGCTCCACCCGCCCACCGTCCCGGCCACGATCATCGCCACCAGGGCGAAGAGCACGCCGAGCAAGGCGAGGGTGAAGCCCGACACGAAGGCCAGGATGCTCAGCTGAAAGGCGACCCGCGCCCGCCGGGGTGCCCACCGCGCGACACCGTAGCCTCCGCACCGGGGGCAGTCCGGCGTGGCGCGGTGCGGCACCGACCGCAACGCCCGCGGCGCGAGCCAGCTCACCAGCGGCGTGACGACGGCCTCGATCATCTTGGTCACCAGCGCCTGGAGAAACGCGTTCAACACGACGACCGCCTCGTGCGTACGCGCACCGGTCCGGCAGACCCGGTGCTCGGGTCCCCGATTGTCGACGGCCGGTGCCAGCCCGGCCCGGTCGACGCGACGTGGCGGGGCGAACCGGTCGGGAAACGGACACGTGGCGGAGCGATAGCGTCGCCGGCATGACGAATCCGAGGATTCCGGTGGCGGGGCTGGTCTTCGACATGGACGGGACGCTGATCGAGTCGCACGCCGCGGTTCCCTCGGCGTACCGGGCGGCGGTCATCGCCCGGGGCGGCCGGGAGCACACCGACGAGGAGATCATCGCCGGGTACTCGCTCGGTGCGCCCGCCGACCTGCTCACCGCGCTGCTCGGCCGTCCCGCGACCGCCGAGGACCTGGCGCGGTACCACGACGAACTCGCCGCGGTGGCCGACCGGGTCACCGCGTACGAGGGGGTGGCGGCCCTGGTGGCGGAGGCGGCCCGGCGGGTGCCGGTTGGCCTGTTCACCGGCGCGAGCCACACCTCTGCCCGGATCCTGCTCGAGCGCACCGGCCTGGCGCGGCACTTCACCGTCGTCATCGGCGGTGACCAGGTCGAGCGGTCCAAGCCGCACCCCGAGGGGGTTCTGCTGGCCTGCCGGCGACTCGGAGTGCCACCGGAACGGACCGCGTACATCGGTGATTCACCGCTCGACCTGCGCGCCGCGCGTTCGGCGGGCGCCCTCGCCGTCGCGGCGGCCTGGGGTCACCAGTACGACCCGGCGTCCCCCGCCGACCTGACCGCGGCCCGTCCCGGGGACCTGCTGCCCCTCCTGGGCTGACCGCCACGACGCCGGACCGCCATGGCGCGGAATCGGACGCCACCTTGTCAGCCGGGCGGTCGTGGGTGGGCGCGAAGGAAGTCCACCACCTGCCGCGCGAATCCGGCGTCGAGGGCCGGAAGGTGTTCGCCGCCGGCAATGGTCCACAGTTCCGCGTGCCCGCCCGGGCGGCAGCCCTGAGCATGGGCCACGGTCCGGGTCTCCGCCGGGTCCGGGGACCCGGCGCCGGCGATCAGATCGCGGGACGGGCCGGGCCGTCCGGGCACCGCGCAGCCGTTGCGCCGGGCCCAGTCCTCCACCGTCCGCACCGCCCCCGGGTACCTGGCGCCCATGTCACCCCCCTCGTACCGGACCGAGGCATCGGCGTCACCGTGGATCTGCAACACCGCCACCGGCCGGGCCGGCGTGCAGTCGGCGGCCACCAGCGGCCCGGCGCCGGCGAAGCTGACGACGGCGGTCACCAGGTCGGCGTGCTCGCACGCCATGCGGTGCGCCATGAAGCCGCCGTTGGAGAAGCCGACCACGAAGATGCGCGCCGGGTCGACGGTGTAGTGGCGCGTGATCTCCTCGATGACACCGCGCAGGTAGGCGGAGTCGTCCACGCCGACGCCGTCCCGGTCGCAGCACGCGGGCGCGGCGTTCCAGAAGTGCCGGCCGCGACTGTCGCGCAACCCCTCCGGCCGTGCGTACAGCATCCCGTCGGCCTCCGCGACCGGGCCGAGGGCGAGGTAACGCTCGTCCTGGTCCGGGCTGCCGCCGTACCCGTGCAGCAGGACCAGCAGCGGCGCCGGCCGGCCGGGCCGGTAGCCCGTGGGCACGGCCATCCGGACCGGCCGGTCACCGCCGATCGCGGGACCGGTCGGCGTGGCGGCGCTCGCGGGCCCGACGGGTGTCGTGGGCGTCGCGGTCCCGGCCGGCGGGCCGGTGCAGGCGGCCAGCGAAAGGACGCAGAGCACCGCCAGGAGCAGCCGCGTCGAGTCCCGCATCGCCGCAGACTATCCGCGCGCAGGCGCCCCGGCCCATCCCCCGATCGCGTCGACCGCCTCCTCCGGTGTGGACACGTGGCGTAGGCCGGCGACCGGGGCGCCGGCGTCGTCGAGGACCCGCCAGCCGCCGAGCACGACCACCGGTACGCCCCCACGGCGCATCGCCAGCGCCACCTCGCTGAGGGTCCCCCACGAGCCGCCGATGGCGATGACGGCGTCGGCGCTCCACACCAGGATCGCGTTGCGCGCCTGGCCCATGTTGGTGACCACGGTGGCGGTCACGTCGGCGGCGGGCCCGTCGACGGAGCCGTCGTCGGGGCGTACGCCGATCACCAGGCCGCCGCGGGAACGGGCGCCGGCGGCGACCGCGGACATCACCCCGCCGCCACCTCCGCAGAGGACCGTGGCGCCGCGCCCGGCGAGCAGCTCGCCCACCCGACGGGCGTACGCCACCTGCACGTCGCTCGCCGCCGCCGGCCCGCACACCGCCACCTGCACCACGCGCACCATCATGCCGGGCGGCCGGTGTTAAGAAGGGACCCTTCCTCTACCGCAGGCGTTAACAAGGGGCCCTTCCTTGAGCTAGCGTCCCGGCATGGGATCGACGATCACCGAGGCGACGGATCCGTACTGCCTGCGTGCCGGGGAGAGTGCGGCGCTGCTGCGCGGGCACCCGTGGCGGCGGTTCGCGGTGCTCGGCGACAGCGTCGCCGAGGGGTTGTGCGAGCCGGTCGACGGCTACCCCGACGTGCAGTGGGCCGACCGGATCACCGCGGAGCTGCGGGCCGCCGCGCCGGATCTCGCGTACCTCAACCTGGGCCTGCGGGGGCTGCGCGCGCACGAGGTACGCGCCGCCCAGCTCGGGCCGGCGCTGGAGTTCCGGCCGGATCTGGCGCTTGTGGTGTGCGGGGGCAACGACGCGTTCCGGCCCGCGTACGACCCTGACGCGGTGGACGCCGAGCTGACCGCGATGATCGAGGCGTTGCAGGGGGCCGGGGCGGACGTCATCACCGTGGGCATGTTCGACGTCTCGCACAGCCCGGCCGTGCCCGAGCAGCACCGCGCGAACCTCGGTGCGCGGATGCGCCGCCTGGCCGCACACACCCGCGCCCTGGCCGGCCGTCTCGGCACGATCCACGTGCACCTGACCGACCATCCGCTGACCGCCGACCCGTCGATCTACAGCAGCGACGGCCGCCACGGCAGCGCCCGCAGCGACGCGATCGCCGCGGCGGAGACGGTCCGCCGCCTGGCCACCCACCTCCGCACCCGCAACGACGCCCGCCTGGGTTGATCATGAAGTTGTAGCGGCGACACGCCGGTGCGGAACGCGACAACTTCATGATCAACGGGCGCCGGGGCGCGGGCGGCTCCGGTCAGTCGACCACCAGGAGGCCGGAGAGCAGGACGCCGCGGGCCAGGTTGAGGACCCCGTCGCAGCCCGGGAAGCCGGTACGGATGCAGGCACCCGCCGGCCGGCGGCCGAACAGGTACGGGGCGATGCTGTACGGCACCTCCGCCGACACCGTCTCGCCGGTCTCGATGTGCACGAAGTCCAGCGGGACGTCGTCGGCCCGGACGTACCGCTGGAGGATGAAGCCGCCCCGCGCCGCGAACCGGCCCACCCCGTCGCGCCAGGTCTCCGGATCCGTCTCCCGGCCGATCAGCACGTCCACCCCGGCCGACCCGTCGGCGGGCTTGACCACCAGGTCCTCCCGCTCGGCCACCGCCCGGTCGACCAGGTCCGGACTGAGCAGCCAGGTACGCGGCACGTACCGGTGGACGAGGTCCCGGTCGGCCGGCGGCAGCGCGTCGGCATCCGCCCAGAGCCAGGCGAACGCCTGCTTGTTGGCGATCAGCCAGGCGGCCGCCGACACCCAAATCGGCACCGCCCCGGCCCGCACCGCCGCCTCCAGCTCGTCGACCCCGGCGCTCGGCGTCACCCGGTTGGGCACGAACAGCCGGAACACGCCGTCGACCGGCGCTCCGCGGGCGACCAGCCGGCCGGCGGCGTCCCGGGTCAGCTGCGACACCGGCGCGATGACCAGGTCCAGTCCGAACGCGGCGGCCCGGTCGACCACCGGCTGCAGCAGCCGGAAGAAGCGCTCCGGGTCGTCCAGACCGGGGTACTCGGCGTCGAAGTCGATGAGCATCGCCACCCGCGCCCCGTCCGGCAGGCCCAGACCGGAGCGGATCGCCGCGAAGCGCAGGTCCACGGCGGACGGGGCCGCCTCCAGCCGGGCCCGCCCGGTGAGGCCGCGCCGCCGGTAGACGTCGACGAACCGCCGGACGGTGGTGTCCGCGTCGAACGCCCCGCCGAGGCTGCTGTCGATGTTGTACTCCACCACGTACGGCACACCGTCGCTGAGCAGGACGTCCGGGCGGAACGCGGCGAGCAGCGCGTCGGTCAACGGCTCGTCCTCGTCGAGCAGCCGGGTCTCCCCCTCGGGCACACCGAGCAGCCGGCGCAACTCCCCCGCGGTTCCGGCCCGCCGCCGGCACGCCTCGAAGACGAGCTGGGCGAGCCGGTCGCAGACGGCGTTGAGCACGCCGAGACTGGTCTCGTCCATCACCGGCGGCCGGGCCAGCCGCCACTGCTTGTTGTACGTGGCCCGGCCGTCGAAGATCTCCCGCCAGCTCTCCGCGCCGGCGGCGACCAGGTCCGCGCGCAGGTCGGCGGGCAGGTCCAGCCACGCCTGCGCGGCGGACGGCCAGCGGTGGTCGACGTCGGTCATGTCTGCTCACCCGTCCTTCATGACGTGTTGGATCGCGGACCGCAGCTGCTCGCGGCCCGGCTGCACGGCCCGGTCGAGGGCCGGCGCGAACGGCAGCACCGCGCCGTCCGGGCGGGTGACCCGGCGCGGCGGCGCGTGCAGCCGCACCCGCTCCACCACGCTGGCGACGACCTCCCCGCCGATGCCGCAGGAGCGGTTGGAGTCGTCGACGACCACGAGCCGGCCGGTGCGGGACACCGACGCGAGCAGCCCGTCCCAGTCGAACGGGTACAGGGTGCGCGGGTCGAACACCTCCACCGACACCTGGTCGGCGAGTTCGTCGGCGACGGCGAGCGCGTCGTGCACCAGGTGCCCGACGGCCACGACCGTCACGTCGTCGCCGGCCCGCTGCACCCGGCCACGGCCGAGCGGCACCGGCGCCAGGTCGTCCACGTCGGCGCGCACCTCCATCGCCCCGGCCGGGGCGAACACCACCACCGGGTCGTCGCAGCGGATCGCCGACACCAGCAGCCCGTACGCGTCGGCCGGGGTGGCCGGCACCACAGTGGTCACGCCGACGTGCGCGAAGAGGCTGTACGGGTGGTCGGAGTGCTGCCCCGCCCACCCGGTACGGGAGCCGGAGCCGGGCACCAGGTAGGTGACCGGCACGGCGCACTGCCCGCCGGTCATCAACGGGAACTTGTGCGCGTGGTTGACGATCTGCTCGAAGACCAGGAACAGCAGCGACGGGATCTGGAACTCGACCACCGGGCGCGCCCCGGCGAGCGCGGCGCCGGTGGCGAAGCTGGTGAACGCCTGCTCCGACAGCGGGGTGTCGCGGACCCGCTCCGGACCGAAGCGCTTGAGCAGGCCGGCGGTGACGGCCGACGCGGCGACCCGGATGTCCTCGCCGAGCAGGAACACCTCCTCGTCGCGGGCCAACTCGTCGGCGAGCGCCCGGTTGAGCGCCTTGCGGTACGACAGCCTCGGCATCTACCCACCTCCGGCGCGGGCGGTGAGCCCGCTGGCGTACAGGTGCTCCAGCGCGCCGGCCGGGTCCGGCTCCGGGGCGGCCAGCGCGAAGGCCACCGCGGCGTCGAGCACGGCCTCCACGTCGGCGTCCACCTCGGCCCGCACGGCGGCCGGCAGCCGGGCCCCGGCGATCTCCACCGGGTCCCGGGACCGGCCCTCGGCGACCTCCTCCGGCGGGCGGTAGTCGAGGCGTACCGCGTGCTCGAAGGTGTGGTGGGCGTCGAAGCGGTAGGTCCGGGCCTCGAGGAACTCGGGTCCGCCGCCGGCACGCATGCGGTCCACGGCGGCGGCGGTGGCGGCCCGGACCGCCGCCGGGTCCTGGCCGTCCACCTCGGACGCCCGGATGCCGAACGCCTCGGCCCGGCCGGGGATGCTGCCGGCGACCGCGCCGGCCACCGGCATGGTGGTGGCGTAGCCGTTGTTCTCGCAGACGAACAGCACCGGTACGCGCCACAGCGCGGCCAGGTTGAACGCCTCCAGCAGCATCCCCTCGTTCACCGCGCCGTCGCCGAGGAAGCTGACCCCGACCAGGTCCGCACCGCGGCGACGGCGGGCCCACACGGCGCCGGTCACGATCGCCCCGCCGGCACCGACGATGGCGTTGGCGCCGAGCACGCCGACGGAGAAGTCGGCGGCGTGCATCGAGCCGCCCCGCCCCCGGTTGAGTCCGGTGACCCGGCCGCACAGCTCGGCCATCATCCGGGCCGGGTCGGCGCCCTTGGCGAGCACGTGCCCGTGCCCGCGGTGGGTACCGGCAACCACGTCGCCGGGGCGCAGCGCCGCGCACACCCCGGCGGCTATGCCCTCCTGGCCCAGGTAGGGGTGGATGCCCCCGACGACGTGGCCGGAGCGGACGAGCTCGATCGCCCGCTCCTCGAACCGGCGGATCAGCCGTACGGTCCGGTAGAGCCGGACCGGGTCGGCGTCGGTCACCCGCGCCCCTTGATGGCGGCGAGAATGTCGTCCCACAGCTTCGCCCGGGCGGCCAGGGCGGTGTTGACGGTGTCGGCGCACTCCTGCCACCTGGTGTCGTCGTCGCCGCACAGGTCGGCGAGCATCTGCATCGCCATCGGGGTGTGCTGCTCGCCGTCGACCTCGATGTGCCGCTCCAGGTAGTCGACGAACTTGTTCAGCCGCTGGCTGCGCTCGTTGACGGCGACGACCTGGGTGAACATCTCCGGGATCAGGTCCTCCCGGCCGAACGCGAACGCGGCGGCCTGGCAGTGCACCGGGGTGGTCTCGATGATCCGCCAGGTGGTGCCGGCGAACGCCGCCGAGGGGCCGGGCACGCCCGCCTCGACGAGCGCCTCGGCGACCGGGCGACCGGCGCGCAGCCGGTCGACCAGCGCGTCGACGGCAGCGGTGTCCGCGCCGGCCTCCCGCATGCCCTGCACGTACAGCTCGAAGTGGCTGATGTAGCCGTCACCCAGCTCGTCGCTCTCCTCGACCATGACGATGTCGTTGATGAGCCGGCGGCTGCCGGTCGGGCCGGTGGGGATCCACGGCACGGTGACGCAGGTGAGCTGCCGCTGCAGCGACTTCAGCAGGGACATGAAGTCCCAGACCGCGAAGACGTGGTGCTCCATGAAGGTGACAAGCGCCTCGTGGGTGTCGAGGTTGGCGTAGAGCGGATGCTGGACCACCACGTCCCGGCGGGCGGTCACCGCCTTCTCCAGCCGCTCGATCCCCGGGTGCGTCTTTCCCCAGTCGTACCGTGACATTCTCTCTCAGCCTCCCTGCTGGGCGCGGTGGCGCCAGATGACCGGGCAGTACTCGGGATCCGCGTAGTCCGGCCGCCCGTCGTGGGTGCGGCGGACCAGCACGTCGTGGTTGTACGCGGCGAGGGTGCCGTCGGAGAGCGGGTACGCCCGCCAGGCGTTGTCGCCGTCCTGCAGGTGCAGCGAGATCGCCTGCCGGGGGCGACCGCTGACGTTCGCGCCGCTGCCGTGATAGATGCGGCAGTGGTGGAAGCTCATGTGTCCCTTGGGGATCACCATCGGGATCTTGCGGATCTCGGCGCCGTTGTGTGCCGCGTTCTCCGCCAGCATGTCCTCCAGCTGGTCCCGGTCGCGCTCGGCGAAGTGCCGCACCACCGTGTCGTCGGCGCCGATCTCGCGCCACCGGTGCGAGCCGTCGACCATGGTGATGGTGCCCATCTCCACGCCGCAGTCGTGGAACGGGATGAACGCGGTGAGCATGTTCTCCGACGAGGAGGACGCCCAGTAGTGCTTGTCGAAGTGCCAGGGCACGATGTTCGACGGCTCGCCGTCGATCGGCGGCTTGTAGATCAGCGTCGACTGGAAGACGCGGATCTCGGCGGCCCGGGCCAGCCGGGCGGCGACCGCCCCGATCAGCGGCTTGCGCAGGATCGCGCCGAGCCCGTCGTGCTCGTGGTGGACGTAGTCGTTGTGCCGCTGCACCGGCCCCTTCGACGGCTCCCAGTAGGCGAGCTTCGGCGGTCGCACCGGCAGGCGGCGGTGCCGCTCACCGGCGTAGTACCGGTCGGCGGCCGCATCGAGGGCGTCCACCTCCTCGTCGGTGAGCAGCTTCTTCGACAGGTACCAGCCGTGCTCGGCGTAGAACGCCACGTCCTCGTCGGACGGGAGCAGGGCCTCCTCCTCGGCGGTCAGCGTCGGGTCGAACTCGGTGGTCGTCATGCCGTCACTCCCTGGGCTGTGGCGGCCGCGACGGCGGGGGTCGCCCCCGCCGCGGCCAGTTCCCGTTCCTTGGCTTCGTAGAGGGCCTTGATGTTTCCGCTGCCGAAGGTCCGCGCCCCGCGCCGCTCGATCAGCTCGAGGAAGAGCGTTCGGCGCACGTGCATGGACTCGGTGAAGATCTGCAGCAGCTGACCGCCGTGGTCCCGGTCGACAAGCACGCCCAGTTCGCGAAGCCGCTCCACCGAGCCGTCCACCGGGCCGACCCGCGCCTCGAGGGCGTCGTAGTAGGCGGCCGGGGTGCCGGCGAACCGCACCCCGCGGCGGCGCAGCGCCTCCACCGCGCCGACGATGTCGTCGGTGCGCAGCCCGAGGTGCTGCACACCGCCACCCGAGTGCTGGTCGAGGAACGCGTCGATCTGCCCGGCCCGCCGGCTGGTGTCCGGCTCCAGCAGCACCAACGTCACCCGCCCGGACGGGCTCTGCACCACCGTGGAGTTCATCGCCTGGCCGGCCACCTCCACGTACTCGTGGAAGATGTCGGCGAAGCCGAACACCTCCCGGTACTGCCGGACCGTCTCGGCGAGCTGCCCGGCCGGCACGCACACCGCCAGGTGGTCGATCTCGGCGAGCAGCTTCCCGCCGGTGTCGTCCTCCGGCGGCAGCGTCTCGATGCGGCCCGGCAGGAACTCCTGCCGGTCGCCCCGGCGCTGCACGAGCCGGTGCCGCACGTCGGCGAAGCCGTCGACCTCGGCGACGACGACCTCGGCGTCCGCGCCGGTGACGGTGGTCGGCGGCGTCACGCCGGTCGCCCCCCGGGCCACCAGCTCGGCGTACGCCCCGGCGGCGTCGCCGACCTCCAGCGCGACCACGGCGATGCCGTCGCCGTGCCGTTGCACGTAGCGGGACGCCGGGTGCTCGGCGGTCAGCCCGGAGGTGAGCACCAGCCGGATGTCGCCGTGCCGCAGCAGCAGCGACCGCTGCCCGTCCAGCCCGGTCTCCGGGCCGCCCTGGCCGCACAGGTGGAAGCCCACCGCCCGGCCGAAGTAGAAGGCGGCCTGCCGGGCGTCCCCCACGTAGAGTTCGATGTGGTCGATCCCACGGATGTCCATGTTCCAGCCCTTCCGCACAGTTCCCCCCGTGACTGTCTGCGGGCGTGCGCCCGCGGATCGGGTTCGGTCAGCTCCTCGGCCGGGCGGAGCGCGCGAGCAGCAGGCTCACGTTCTGTCCGCCGAAGCCGAAGGAGTTGGTGAGCGCGTACTCCGCCTCGGTCGCCCTGGGCTCCTTGCGGATGTGGTCGGCCGGGCAGGCCGGGTCGGGGTCGTCGAGGTTCCAGGTGGGCGGCAGCAGGCCCCGCCCGAGCGCGAGCGCGGTGGCCGCCGCCTCCAGGACGCCGGACGCGCCGAGCAGGTGGCCGGTGAGCGCCTTGGTGGAGCTGACCGGCACCCCGTGCTCGCCGAAGACCTCGGTGAGCGCGGTGGTCTCGGCGACGTCACCGAGCTTGGTGCCGGTGCCGTGGGCGTTGACGTAGCCGATCCGCGCCGCCGGCACCCCGCCACCGGCCAGCGCCCGCCGCATGCACTCGGCCGCGCCGGCGCCGTCCGGCCGCGGCGCCGTCGGGTGGTACGCGTCGGTGGTCACGCCGTACCCGGCGACCTCCGCGTACCCGGTCACGCCGCGCGCCGCCGCGTGCTCGGCGCTCTCCAGCACCAGCAGCGCCGCCCCCTCGGCGAGCACGAACCCGTTGCGGCGGGTGTCGAACGGCCGGCTCGCCGCCGCCGGGTCGGACCAGCCCCGGGCCAGCGCCCGGGCGTTGCCGAAGGTGTCGGCGAAGGTCGGGAACAGCGGCGCCTCGCTGGCCCCGCAGAGCACCACGTCGGCCTCGCCGGCCCGGATCAGCCGCACCCCGTCGGCGACCGCCTGCGCGCCGGAGGCGCACGCGGTGCCCACCGACGAGCTGTAGCCGCGGATGCCGTACCGGATGGCGATCCGCGCCGACGGCATGTTCGGCAGGATCCCGGTCAGCAGGTACGGGTTGACCGCGGCCCGGCCCCGCTCGGCGCGGGCCAGCACCTGCGCCTCCAGCGTCGCCATCCCGCCGACCCCGCCGACGATGACGGCCGTCCGCTCCGGTGCCACGTCCCGGCCGACCTCGATGCCCGCGTCGGCGAGCGCGTCGGCGGCGGTGAGCAGGGCCAGCACCACGATCCGGTCGAGGACCTTGGTCTCCGGCCCGGACGACACGGTGCGCGGGTCCACCTCCGGCAGCACCCCGGCGACCTCCAGGCAACCGGCTGCGGGGTGCCCGTCGGGCGGGCGCACCAGGCCCGACCGGCCGGTGCACAGGGCGTCGAAGGTCGCCGCGACGCCGCGTCCCGCCGGGGTGAACAGGCCCATCCCGGTGATGACGGCGGTCATGGGGCCGCCTCGCTCAGGTAGCGCTCCCGCAACGCGACCTTGCGGACCTTGCCGGTGACGGTCACCGGGATGTCGTCGGCGCGCACCGGAACCACCCGGCGCAGGGTCGCGCCGACGTCGGCGCCGAGGGCGGCCCGGACCCGCTCCGTGCGGTCCTCGGCCTCGTCGGCGCCGGCCGCCAGTTCCAGCAGCACGTCGGTGACGACCGCGTCGCCCTCCTTGACGATGACCACCGTGCAGTCGGTGACGTCGGGGCAGGCGGCGAGGATCCGCTCCTCCGACAGCGCGGTGTAGAACCGCCGGCCGTCGCCGGCGTCGACCGAGTCGACCGCCCGGTCCAGGTGGTAGTAGCGGCCGTCGGCGTCGGCGTACACCAGGTCGCCGGTGAGGTACCAGCCGCGCTGCCGGAACCGGTACGTGGTCGTCGAGTCGTTCCAGTAGCCGCGGAACAGCGAGGGCGAGTCGATGCCCAGCCAGCCCACCTCGCCGGTGGGCACCGGGTCGCCGTCGGCGTCGAGCACCGCGACCCTGGTGAACCGGTACGGGCGGCCGATGCACCGGCCGTAGCGGTCGGTGTCGCGGGTGTGGGTGATGTGGAACATCGAGTGGCCCATCTCGGAGGAGCCGAGCCCGTCGATGAACACCGACCCGGGCACCCGGGTGACGCCGTCGCGGGTCATCACGTCCCGCGAACCGACCGCCACCAGACGCCGGATGTGCGGCTCGTGGGACGAGTCGCCGGTGTTGAACCACAGCCGCACCGAGTCCAGGTCGTACCCGGACAGGTCGAACCGGGCCAGCTCCGCCCAGGTGACGGAGAAGCCGAAGACACCGTCGGGACGCCAGCGCTGGATCGCGTCGAGCACCCGCTCCCCGCCCTGGTCGGACAGGAGGAACATCTCCGCCCGGTTGCCGAGGGCCTGGTTGACCATGAGCACGGTGGCGGTGTGCGGGGCGGGCAGCGCGTTGAGGATCCGGGTGGTGCCCTGCGCCTGCGGCATGCTCAGCAGGTGCCGGGTCGCGGCGAAGAGGCTGGCGTGCGAGTGCAGCACGGCCTTCGGCACCCCGGTGGTTCCGGAGGTGTGGGTGATGACGACCGGATCATCAGCATGGTGCCGGTAGTGGGCGGGCGCGGCGGCCGGGTCACCCGTGCCGGCCTCGGCGGGCGTGCCGAGCACCGGAACGCCGAGGTCGTGCTCGGCAAGCAGCGCGACGTGCGCGTCGTCGGCGAGCACGCCGACGCCGCGCAGCCGCCTGATGTACTCGGCGGCGATCTCCGGGCGCAGCTTGCCGTTCATCAGGGCCGGGATGGCGCCGAGCCGGGTCAGCGCGAGGTAGCTCAGCACCATGTCGGCGGCGGCCGTGGCCCAGACCGCCACCGGGTCGCGGGGGCCGATGCCCCGTGCGTGCAGCCAGGCGGCGCGGGCGGCCACCCGCTCGTCGAGCTGCCCCAGCGTCAGTGGCGTCTCCGCCGGGTGTCCGTCCACACCGGTGTCGAAGGTCAGGCCGGGTCCGTCCGGGTCGGCGCCGTGCGCCACCACCCGGGCCAGCACGTTGCCCGCGCCGATCAGGTCGTCGGCGGCGAGCACCCCGCGCAGTCCTCTACCTTTCACGCGTCTCCTCCCCCCAGTAGCACCGCGACGGCCGAATCCGCACCGCCGTCGTCCGGTGCTCTCTCGATCAGGACCAGCAACGCCGCGTCGGCGTCACCGTCGTGCAGCAGCAGGTCGGCCTCGGCGAGCCCGGCGGCGCGCGGGTCGCCGGCCGGCGCGAGGCAGACCACCGGCCCGCCCAGCCCCCAGCGGGCGGCGACGTGCCCGGCCACGCTGTTCGGCACCGACTGGAAGAAGAACAGCGGGCCGGGTCGGCCGCCCTCGGCGACCGTGGCACGCACCCGCGCCGCGCTCGCCTCGTCGCCGGTCGGGCTGACCAGCACGACCGCGACGCGCTCCCCGTCCGGTGCCGGCGCCCGCCCGTACGCCCGGGTCAGGCAGCGGTCCGCGACGGCCGCGACCAGCGGGTTGAACGCCGAGTGGACGAACCCGGGCAGCGGCGTCGGCGGGCCGTCGCCCGGCTCCGGCCAGGCGGCCTCGGCGCGCACCACCGGGGTGGGCCGTGGCGTGCCGGCGCTCACGGGGCACCCACCAGCAGGGCCGTGTTGGCGCCGCCGAACGCGGCGTTGAGGCTGAGCGCGTGCCCGGTGGCGGCCGGGCGCGGCGCGTCCCGGATCACGTCCAGCGGGCAGTCCGGGTCCGGGCCGAGCCAGCCGGCGTTGACCGGCAGCTTGCCGTGCCGCAGCGCCAGCACCGTCACCACCAGTTCCAGCAGGCCGGACGCCTCCAGCGCGTGCCCGTGCAGGGCCTTGGTGGAGCTGACCGGGACGCGCGCCGCCGCCGGACCGAGCGCCGTCCGCAGCGCCGCCGCCTCCGCGGCGTCACTGTGGCTGGTGCCGGTGGCGTTGGCGTTGACGTACCCCACCGCCTCCGGCGCCAGCCCGGCCCGGCGCAGCGCGGCGGTGACCGCGCGGGACAGCCCGCGCCCGGCCGGATCCGGCTGGCACGGGTGGAAGGCGTCGCCGGCGCGGCCCCAGCCGAGCAGGTCCGCCACCGGGCGCCGGGCCACGTCGGCCCGCTCCAGCACCACCGCCGCGATCCCGTCGCCGAGCAGCAGGCCGGTGCGGCCGGCGCTGAACGGGCGTACCGCCGCGTCGGTGGCGAGGGCCCGGCCCGCGTCGAAGAGGGCGTACTGGTCCGGCTCGACCAGGTAGCCCGCGGCGACCACGGCCCGCTCGACGTCGCCCCGCCGGATCAGCGCCGCCGCGTCGGCGACCGCGCTGGTCGCCGAGACACAGGCGGTGGTGTACGTGCGGACGTCCGGGAACCCGGCGCCGGCGGCCAGGTCGCCCGCCAGCCGCGGGACGTGGCTGCCGCCGTGCACCGCGAGCAGCAGGGCCGACCGGGCCCGCCGGGCCGCGTCGAGCCCGGCCGCACGGCAGGCCGCCTCCACCGCCTCGGCCAGCTCGTCGGCGAGGCCGCCGACCTGCGGCAGGGTGGCCGCGGCGTCGACCCGGCGGGTGCCGGTGTCGAACCGGCGGACCGGACCGAACGCGGGTACGCCCGCGAGGACCCCGGCCAGCTGTGCCTCGGCGCCCCGGCCGAGGGCACTCGTCGCGTGGACACCGGTGAGTTGGACGCCGGGCCGCTCAACCATCGGCGGCGACGGTCAGGGAGGTCCGGAAGACCGCCAGGGCGTCGTCGACGGTACGGATTCCGGCGAGCTGGTCGTCGGTGAGGTCGAGCCGCCGGTCGTAGCGCTGCTCGACCAGGTGCACGAGCCAGGCCAGTTCCATCGAGCCGATCCGCTCGGGCACCTCGCCGGCCGGCCGGCCACTCAGTTCGGCGAGCATCGTCATCAGGTCGGCGCGCTCCAGGTCGGGCTGGCCGGCCATCAGGAGTGGTCGCTCGTCGCCCCGGCGACCCGGTCGGCGACCATCGTGGTGAACTCGCCCACGGTCATCAGGGCCAGCTTCTCCGACTCGTCGTCGGCGAACTTGAGCCCGTACCGGTCCTCCACCCGCACCGCCAGGTCGGCGAGGGCGAGGGATTCCAGGTCGACCCCGGAGGGGCCGAGGGTGGTGTCGTCGTCGATCTCCTCCACGTCGTAGTTCATGTCGGCGAGCTGCTCGATGACGAAGGCGCGGACCTCGGCTCTCATGGTTAACCTCTCTGCGTGAGCAAGTCACCGGTGCCCGGTCGGGACACCGTGTACGTGTGGGTCGGCCGGGGTGCCGGCGGTCGGCCGGTTCCGGCCGGGCGGCTGGTGCGGCGGGCTGCCGCCGCCCTGCTGCGCCGCCCTGAGGGCGATGTCGTGCCGGGGCACCGGCCCGGCGGGGTCCCGCTGGCCCGGGTCGGCCCGGCGGGCGACCCGGACCGGTCCGCCGGGCCGGTCGAGGTGCCGGTCAGCGTGAGCCGTACCGGCGGGTTGGTGGTGGTCGCCGTGCGGGCCGGCGGCCCGGTCGGCGTGGACGTGGAGCGGCTCCGGCCGGTGCCGGCGCTGGACCTGGCCCGCCGCTGGTACGACCCGGCCGAGGTGGCCTGGCTCGCCGGCCGGCCCGGCGCCGGGCTGGCACGGGACTTCCTGCGGTTGTGGACGGCGAAGGAGGCCGTCGGCAAAGCGCTCGGCGTCGGCCTGCGCGGGGGCGGTCCACGGCGGCGCATGCCGGCACCCGACGGCACGGGGAAGCTCCTGCGCCGGGTGCCCGGCGTCGCCGGGGTACGGGTCGGTCACCCCGCGCTCGGCGACGAGCTGGTCCTGGCGGTGGCGGTGGTCGGCGGCGAGGTCGAGGTGGTCGTGGTCGACGAGGCGCAGCGGGCCGGTCACGGCGTTCCCGCCGTCCGCAGCGCGTCGACCGAGCGGACCAGCTTTCCGGTGGTGGTCCGGGGCAGCTGATCCAGCAGGCGCAGGGTACGCGGTCGCTTGTAGCCGGCCAGCCGCTCGGCGAGCAGCTTGTCCAGCACCTCCTCCGACAGCGGTCCGTCCGGCTGCACGTACGCGGTGATGCCGTCGTCCCAGACCACCACTGCGGCGGCGACCCCGGGCAGCTCGGCGACGGCGCTCTCGACCTCGGTCAGGTCGACCTTCATGCCGCCGACGGAGACCTGCGAGTCGAGCCGGCCGCGCACGGTGACCAGGCCGGTGTCCGGGTCGACGGTGCCGGCGTCGCGGGTGTGCAGCCAGCCGTCGGACCAGCGGGTCGGGTCGCTCAGCCCCACGTACGGGGAGGCGGGGCAGCTCACCCACAGTTCGCCGGCGACCTCGCGGACCTCGATACCGGGGGCGGGCGCGATCGACGGCCGGTGCCGCCCGTACAGGTCGGTGCCGATGACGCCGACCTCGGTCATCCCGTACATGTTGCCCAGCGGGACGCCGAACCGGTCGGTGAAGGCGCGGGCGACGGCCGCCGGCACCAGCTCCCCGCCGGTGGTCATCCGCTTGAACTGGGGCAACGGGCGCTCCGGGCGGGTGGAGGCCACGAGGCCGATGTGGAACGGCACGCCCAGCACCGTGGCCGGCGTGTCGGCGGCGGCGATCGCGGCGAGCACCGCGTCGCCGCTCAGCCGCTCCGGTGGGACCAGCTCGACGCCGGCGTGCAGCCCGTAGAGCAGCCCGCCGACGAGTCCGAGCACGTGCACCATGGACGGGAGCAGGACGATCCGCTCGCCGGGCAGCGCCACGCCGTCGATGCGGGTGTAGCGGTGCACCTCGGCGACCAGGTCGGCGGCCGTGCGGCCGATCACCTTCGACGGGCCGGTGGAGCCGGAGCTGAGCTGGATCACCGCGTGGCTGCTGACCGCCGGCCGGTCGGCGTACGGGGTCACGCCCTCGGTGACGTCGACGAAGATCCGCAGCGCCCCGCCGCCGGCGCGCACGGGCGCCACCACCACCTGCGGGGTGAGCCGCTCCAGGGCGACGCCGACCTCGTGGTCGGTGAGGCGATGGTCGAGCAGGATCGCCTGGGCACCGCTGCGCCAGGTGGCGAGCAGGTTCACCACGTACGCCAGCGAGGGCGGCAGGCGCAGTGCGGCCGCGCCGCCGGGGCGCAGGCCGGCCGCGGCGAGCCGGGTCTGCGCCTCGGCCACCAGCCGGTGCAGCGTGCCACGGTCGACCGGCTCGGGAAGACGGAGACAAACATCGGTCGGCCGGCCGGCGAACAGAACATCGTCGACCCAGTCGGGGTCTGTCGCCTTAGGATCGTTGGTCGAGGGGTTCGCGCTCAATGCCGTTCACCGCCCAGCACAAAATTGGGCATCTCAGCCCATAAGAAGCGATCGTCGGGGTGCTGCGGCCGACCCTACGACAGCCCTCAGATCCATTGCTAGATGCAAATGGCTAGATCAGAAAAGGCGGCCGGCCGGATTGCCGACAGCCGCTTCGCGGGGCAGGATCGGGCGCGTACGTCCGCGAAGCGTAACCAACGGATGACGCCTCGTACGTACCGGCGACCCCTGCCGTCTGAACGGCCGATGGTGTTGCCCGATGGGCTTCTCGCGCCCCGGCGTGTCGCACAACGGAGGGTAGGTCCCGGTCGAGCGGTATTCCTGTCAGGCATGAATATGCCGCTCAGTCATATCGCTCGTCGGGGAGACATCGGCCGGCGGGCGGCGGGGCCGATCGGTCCTCGGGCGGGTGACCGGATGCGGCGCCGTCCAGCTACGCCGGCCGGGACGGCGGCGGCACCGGGGTCTGCGCGTGGATGTGGAACCGCAGCGAGCGGGCCTCGGTGAAGCACTCGCGCATCGGCCGGACCAGGTCGCGGTGCTCCGGGCTGCGCTCCCACGCCTCGAAGTCGGCCAGGCTCGCCCACTCGCTGGTGATCAGCCACTGCTCCGGGTCGGCCGCCGAGCGGCACACCTGGTCGACCAGGTGCCCCGGCACGCCACCGGCGACGAGGTGCCGCACCGCCTCGTACGCGGCCAGGAAGGCCGAGGTCCGCTCCCGCGGAACCCGGACCAGGAACACCACCCGTGCCCGCTGCCGCGTCACCGCACACCCCCCACCGCCGGCGCGGCGCCACGCAGGACCAGCGCGCTGTTGAAACCGTCGAAGCCGCGGGCGCAGACCAGCGCCAGCCCGTTGACCGGCCGCCGGTGCTCCCGCAGGAAGTCCAGCTCGCACCCGGGCGCCACGTCGTCCGGTCCGGCGGACGCGGGCAACGTGTCGTGCGCGAACGCGAGCAGCGCGGTCGCCACGTCCAGCGCCGATCCGCCCTGGTGGGCCCGCCCGGTCAGCGACTTGTGCGTGGTCACCGGGGGCGGCCGGTCGCCGAAGACGGCGCGCAGGGCGGCCGCCTCGCTGCGGTCGTAGCGGAGGACGCCGAGCGCGTCGGGCAGTACCACGTCGACCGCGTCGGCGCCGACGCCGGCCCGGTCCAGGGCCAGCCGCATCGCGCGGGCGTACTGCGCCGGGTCGCCGGCACCGTCCGGTCCGGTGTGGACCGCGTCATGGGTGGCACCCCAGCCGGCGACCTCGCCGTAGACGCGGGCACCCCGCGACAGGGCGTGCCCCAGCTCCTCCACCACGAACACCGCGCCGCCCTCGGCCGGCAGGTACCCGCCGGCGGCGGCGTCGAACGGCCGGTACGCCCGCTCCGGGTCGGCCACGTCGCTGAGCAGCCCGGAGGCCAGCTGGCAGGCGAGAGCGTACGGGCTCAGCGGGCACTCGGTCGCCCCGGCGATCACCACCGGGGTGCCCCGGCGGACCGCCCGGGCGGCGTGCGCCAGGCTGTCCAGCCCGCCCGCGGTCTCGGCGGCCAGCACCCCGCACGGCCCCTTGAACTGGTGCTGGATGGAGAGCTGGCCGACGCTGGCGGCGTAGAACCAGGCGATCGACTGGTACGCCCCCACGGTGCGGGTCGGCCCGCCCCACAGCCGCTGCAGTTCGCGCTGCCCGAACAGGTTCCCGCCGGACGAACTGGCCAGGGTGACCGCGTAGCCGTACGGGTCCGGGGCCCGCTCGGGCAGTCCGGCGTCGGCCAGCGCGAGCCGGGTGGCGGCGAACCCGAGATGGGTCCACCGGTCGGTCTGCACGAGCCGCCGGTTGTCGGCGTACGCGGCGGCGTCGAACCCGGGCACCTCGCCCCCGTACCGGGTCGGGTAGCCGGCCGGGTCGAACAGGGTGATCGGCCCGGTCCGGCGGGTGCCGGCGAGCACGGTGCGCCAGTGCGCGTCCACGCCTACGCCGCTCGGCGCGATTACCCCGATGCCGGTCACCACCGCCCGCCCGGTCACGGTGTCACCGCCGGCAGCCGGCGGAACACCATGGCGGACTGGAAACCGCCGAAGCCGCTGCCCACCGACAGGGCCACGTCCACCGGTAGCTCCCGCGCCTCGTTCGGCACGTAGTCCAGGTCGCACTCCGGGTCCCGGGTGGCCCAGTTCGCGGTCGGCGGCACCACGCCGAACTCGATCGCGAGGGCACAGGCGGCCATCTCGATCGAACCGATCGCGCCGAGGGAGTGCCCGACCATCGACTTGATCGAGCTGATCGGCACCCGGTACGCGGCCGCACCGAGCGCCCGCTTGAACGCCGCGGTCTCGTGCCGGTCGTTCTGCCGGGTGCCCGACCCGTGGGCGCTGATGTAGGAGACCTGGTCGGCGCGGATCGCACCCTGGTTCAGGGCGGCGGTGATGGCGAGGCCCATCTCCAGTCCGTCGGGGCGCAGGCCGGTCATGTGGTAGCCGTTGCTGCGGCTGGCGTACCCGGCGACCTCGCAGTAGACGTGCGCGCCACGCCGCCGGGCGTGCTCAGCCTCCTCCAGCACCAGCACGGCGGCCCCCTCGGCGAGGACGAAGCCGTGCCGGTCGGCGTCGAACGGGCGGGAGGCGTGCGCCGGGTCGTCGTTGTCCGGGCTGGTCGCCTGGATGGCGTCGAACGAGGCCACGGTGACCGGGGAGATCGGCGAGTCGGCGGCGCCGGCGAGCACCACGTCGGCCTCGCCGTCGGCGATGAGCTGGTGGGCGTACCCGATGGCGTCGATGCCGGACGTGCAGCCGGTGGAGACCACCTGGGCCGGACCGTGCAGCCCGTACCGGCAGGCCACGTCGGCGGCGAGGCTGCTGGGCACCAGCGCCTGGTACAGGTACGGTCCGCCCCGGGTGGCGTCGACCAGCCAGCGCCGGCCACCGTCGCTGACGGTCACGTACTCCTGTTCCAGGGCCATCGTGCCGCCGACCGCCGTGCCGAGCACGACGCCGGCGCGGTCGCGCTGCGCGTCGGTGAGGTCGAGCCCGGCATCGGCGACGGCCTCGGCGGCGCAGGCGAGCGCGAACTGCACGTACCGGTCGGCGCGGCGGCGCTCCGCGGCGGTGAGGCCGGCCGCGACCGGGTCGAAGTCGCACTCGGCGGCGATCTGCGAGCGGAACGGCGACGGGTCGAAGAACGTGATCCGCCGGGTCGCGGTGCGCCCCTCGGTGATCGCCTTCCAGAACCGGTCCCGGCTGGCGCCGCCGGGGGCGACCACCCCGACGCCGGTCACCACCGAGCGGCGCCCGTTCACGACCCGCCCCGCTGGGCGACCAGCTCGGTGTCGACGTGGCCGAGTTCGGGGCGGGGGGCGAGGGGACCCAGGTGGAACACCACCTCGGCGTCGCCGTCGCCGGTGTTGCGCAGCCGGTGCCGCACGTTGACCGGGACGAACAGCGCCTCGCCGGCCGCCAGCGGGACCGGCTCGTCGTCCAGGTCGACGGTGATCGCGCCGCACGCGACGTACAGGAACTCCTCGCTGTACGGGTGGTAGTGCTCGGCGATGCGCTCCCCCGGCCGCAGCCGGGCCACGCCCATGAACCCGGAGGTGCTGCCGACGGTGCGGGGACCGAGCAGCACCCGCAGCTCGCCGCCGCGGCGGGTGTCGGCGGCCACGTCGGCGGCGGCGACCAGCCCCTGGATCCGCTCACTCATCGCGCCCCTCCGCCAGCCGCTCGATCTTCTCCTTGATGACCGCGAGCTGCACGGCGCTGTTGGCGTTGATCCGTTCGGTCATCTGCGCGTCGTCCACCGGCGCGGTGGGCTTCATGGCGAAGTCCTGCACCCAGGTCATCCGGGTGCCGCCGGTCTCCTCGGCGTAGCGCCAGTGGATGCGCATGTACTCGAACGGGCCGGGCTCGACCCGGTGCGCCCGCACCTCGCGGGTGACCGGGTCGGCGGTGCGTTCGCTGACCCAGCTCCAGGCGATGCCGTTCTCGTCCGGGTGCATGGTCAGCCGGAACCGCACCGTGTCGCCCTCGCGGTGCAGGATCTCCGCCACCGCGTACTCGGTGAACAGTCGCGGCCAGCCGGCGACGTCGTTTGTGACGTCCCAGACCAGCTGCAGCGGCGCGGCGATGAGGACGCTGTTCTCGGTGTGCCCGGGCTGGTCGGCCCGCCGGCCGACCAGGTCGGCCACGGCGGCGATGCTGAGCTGGCCGGCCTGCTCGGGGATGCGCACCTGCCAGCGGTCGGAGACGACCGCGGACAGCTCCAGCAGGGCCAGGGAGTCCATCCCCAGCTCCTCCAGCGAGGCGGCCGGCGCCCGGGCCGCGGCCTCGGCGTCGAGCCCGCAGTGCGCCACCAGGATGTCGGTGATCTCGGCGGCCAGCGGGCGGCCGTGGGTGACGGTCATGGATTCCTCCTCAACTCCGGGGACGAAACGGCGAGCAGCTGGTCGACCAGACCGGTGCAGTAGCGGCCCTTGCGGAAGCCGGGGTCGTCGAGCACCCGGCGGATGAACGGGATGGTGGTACGCACGCCGGGTCCGGCGATGTCGAACTCGCCGAGGGCGCGCTCCAGCCGGTTGAGGGCCAGCTCCCGCTCCGGCGCCCAGACGGCCACCTTGGCCAGCAACGAGTCGTAGTGGGAGCTCACGACGTAGCCGGGGTGACCGTGGGTGTCGACCCGCGTGAACGGCCCGCCCGGCGGCACGAACCGCTCCAGCCGGCCGGGGGTCGGCGCGAAGCCGCGGTCCGGGTCCTCGACGTTGACCCGGCACTCGATGGCCACGCCGTGCGGGCGGATGTCGTCCTGCCGCCAGCGCAGCGGCACACCCGCGGCCACGTGCAGCTGTTCGTGGACGAGGTCGACACCGGTGATCATCTCGGTGACCGGATGCTCGACCTGGATCCGGCAGTTGATCTCCAGGAAGTGGAACCGCTCCTCGGCGTCGACGAGGAACTCCACGGTCCCGGCGCCGGTGAACCCGACGTCGAGCGCGCCGCGCAGGGCGCAGTCGGCGATCGCCTCCAGCGTGCCCGCCGACAGCGCCGGGGCCGGCGCCTCCTCGACGAGCTTCTGGTGCCGGCGCTGCACCGAGCAGTCCCGGGTGCCCAGGTGCACGCCGTTGCCGTGGGCGTCGCAGAGCACCTGCACCTCCACATGCCGGGCGCCGGTGAGGTACCGCTCGACGTACACCCGGTCGTCGCCGAAGGCGACCTGCGCGGCGGCGCGCGTCCGCGCGTACGCCCGGGGCAGTTCCGCCGGTGTGTGCACGACGGTCATCCCCCGGCCGCCCCCGCCGGCGGCCGCCTTGACGATGACCGGGTAGCCGACCTCGGCCGCGACCCGGGCCGCGTCGGCGGCGGTCGGCACCGGCGCGACGCTGCCCGGCGGCAGCGGCAGCCCGGCACGGCTCATCAGCGCCCGTGCCGACGACTTGTCGGCCAGCGCGGACATCACCCGCGGCGGCGGGCCGATGAAGGTCAGGCCGTTGTCGGCGCAGATCTCGGCGAAGTCGGCGTCCTCGGAGAGGAACCCGTAGCCGGGGTGCACGGCCTGCGCGCCGACCAGGCGGGCGGCCTCGACGATGGCGGCGGCGTTGAGATAGCTGCGGCGGCTGGCCGCCGGTCCGATCAGCACGGCTTGGTCGGCGAGGCGCACGGCGGTCGAGTCGAGGTCCGCGGTGGAGTAGACGACGGCGGTGCGGATGCCCAGCTCGCGGCACGCCCGCAGGACCCGCAGGGCGATCTCGCCGCGGTTGGCGATGAGCACGGTGCCGAACATCGCCCGCCTCCTCAGGCCGGATCCAGGGCGAGCAACGTCTGGTCGTACTCGACCGGCTGCCCGTCGTCGACGTGGATCTCGGCCACCCGTCCGGCCCGATCCGTGGTCACCTCGTTCATCAGCTTCATCGCCTCGACGATCCCGACGACCTGGCCGGGATGGACCCGGTCGCCGACGGCGACGAACGGCGCCGCGCCGGGCTCCGGCGCCCGGTAGAAGGTGCCGACGATCGGTGAGCGCACCGCGTGCCGCTCCGGCGCGGCGGCGGCACGCGCCGCGCCCTGCGGCGGCGGCTGCGCCGGCGACGGCGGGTCCGGCGGGCCGGCCGGCGCCGGCCGGGCGGCCGTCGGGTGCCACTCCAGCTCCAGCACCGCCTCGCCGCTGCTGAGCCGGACCCGCCGCACGGGGCCGTCGATCTCGGCGAGGAGTTCACGCGCCTGCCGGCGCAGCTCGGCGAGCGCCGCGGTGCCGCCGGCCTCGACCCCGGTGCCCGCGGGCCGGCCGGCACCGGCGGGTCCACCGCCCGGGCCGCCGTTCACCGCCGGCACCCCGGCCGGGCTCACCGCCGGCACCGCCGTCGAGTTCATTGCCGGCACCGCCGCCGGGTGCACCGCCGGCACCGCCGCCGGGTTCACCTGCGGCACACCGGCGGGAGCCGGCCCGGCGCTCACCGGGCACCCGCCCGTACGCCGAGCCGGGCCGCGCCGAAGCGGCGGAAGCGGTGCCGACGGCTCCGCACCAGCGCCGCCGTGGGCACGTCGAGCAGCGGCAGCAGGTGCGCCAGCACCGCCTCGCGCACCGCCCGCACGGTCGCCGCCGGATCGTGGTGGGCGGCCGGCACCGGCTCGGGCACCACGGCGTCCACGACGCCGAAGCGGCACAGGTCCGCGCTTGTCAGCCGCAGCGCGCGGGCCGCCTGCGGCGCCGCCGACCGGTCCGGCCAGAGGATCGCGGCGCACCCCTCGGGGCTGATCACCGAGTAGACCGCGTGCTCCAGCATCAGCACCCGGTCGGCCACCGCGAGGGCCAGGGCGCCGCCGCTGCCGCCCTCACCGGTGACGACCGCCACGACCGGGGTGGGCAGCGTCGTCAGGGTGAGGATGTTCTCCGCGATCGCCGCCGCCTGGCCCTGCTGCTCGGCACCCACCCCCGGGTCCGCGCCGGGGGTGTCGACGAGCGTGACCACCGGCAGGCCCCACCGGGCCGCCAACCGCATCAGCCGCAGCGCCTTGCGGTGCCCGGCCGGACTGGCCATGCCGAAGTTGCGGGCCATCAGTTCGGCGGTGGTGTGCCCCTTCTGGTGGCCGATCACCATCACCGGTCGGCCGGCCAGCTCGGCCAGTCCGCCGACGACCGCCGGGCAGTCGGCGCCGAGCCGGTCGCCGTGCAACTCGACGAAGCCGTCGAACGCCGACTCCAGGTAGTCCAGGGTGGTCGGCCGACCCGGGTGCCGCGCCAGCCGTACCGTCTCCCAGGCGTCCCGCTCGCCACCGGTGGGCGTGGGTGGCGCGCCGGCCGGCGGGCGGACCGGACGGGGTACGCCGGGCGCCGGACGCCGCCCGCCCGCCGCGGCCGCCAGCAGCGCCGCGAGGCGGCCGCGCAGGGCGTGCCGCGGCACCACCATGTCGACCTGGCCGTGCCGCAGCAGGAACTCGGCGGTCTGGAACCCGTCCGGCAGGTCCCGGCCGGTGACCTGGCGGATCACCCGGGGGCCGGCGAAGCCCATCCGGGCGCCGCTCTCGGCGAGCACCACGTCGGTGTTCGTCGCGAAGGACGCGGCGACCCCGCCGTAGGTGGGGTCGGTGAGGACGCTGACGCTCGGCACGCCGGCCTCGCGCAGCGCGGCGACGGCCTGGCTGACCGTCGCCATCTGCATCAACGACAGGACACCCTCCTGCATCCGCGCCCCGCCGGAGGCGGTCACCACCACCAGCGGCACCCGGTCGGCGAGTGCGCGTTCGGCGGCCCGGGTGATCAGCTCGCCGACGGCGCAGCCCAGGCTCCCGCCGAGGAACCGGAAGTCCATCACCGCGAGCACGCAGGGCCGGTTGCCGACGGCGGCGGTGCCGCAGACGACGGCCTCGGCCAGCCCGGTGCCGGTCCGCGCCGCGGTGAGCCGGTGCGGGTACGGCAGCACGTCGACGAACCCGATCGGGTCCACCTCGGGGGCGCCGTCCGGCAGGGCGGTGAACGATCCGGGGTCGACCAGCTGGGCCAACCGCGCCGGCGCGTCGAGCCGGGCGTGGGCGCCGCACTCCGGGCAGACGTCCAGGTTTCGCCGCAGCCGCTTGCGGTACAGCAGGCTGGCGCAGCCGCCGCAGCGCGACCAGAGCTGCTCGTCGCGGGGCGCCGTCGCGGTCACGGCCGGGCTCCCGGTGCGTCGAACCGGTAGAAGCAGCGGGCCATCGCGTCGCGTGGCTCCCGCCAGGTCGGCAGGTACGGCGAGACGTACGGGCGCAGCCGGGCGCTCACCCGGGCGAACTCGGGATGACGCCGGGCCTCCGCGACCGCCCCCTCCCCGGGCAGGTCCGTCTCCAGCAGGTGCACGTACAGGTCGTGCAGCCGGTACAGCGACCGGTGCCGGACCCCGGCGAGGTGCGGCAGCTCGGTCGCATCGGACTCGGCGAAGATCTCCGCGACCCGGGCCTCCGCGGTCGGGTCGACCTTCGCGACGATCAACGAACGGTCCATGGATGGGCCTCCCCCCACGGCGCCGGGCGCCGGTGGCGCCGCACGCCGGCCGAGCCGGACGACTCCCGACACGATGGCGACGAGGCCGTCACCGCCGCGTCACCGGACGGCCCCGGACCCGGCGATTTGGTGACGGTGCGTTGACGCTGTCTGTGTATCTGCTGTGGAGCAGTCCGACTCCAAGAGGACTATCCCCAGTTCAGAAGCCGTTTCGCGGCCGTCGACATGCCGACCAGAGCGTTGACCCTGAGTGACTACGATTGATAATCTTCGTCACGGTCAGCCCGGCGGCCGTGACGCGCGATGCCGTGCCGCGGCACAGCGCCCCGACATCGGGGTCCAGGGCAGCCGCGCCGGGGACACAGCCGAGGACTTCCCGACGAGCGTTTCCGCAGGGGGTGCCGCCGTGGCCGCTGATCCACCCGTGCCGACCACCGGCGACCGTCCGGACGTCCCGATCCGGCTGCACCTGCTGGGCGGGTTCCGGCTCGTGCACGGCGGCGTCCCGGTGGTCGTACCCCGTGGGCTGCAACGCGTCCTGGCGCTTGTCGCCCTGCGTCCCGGAGCCACCCGCAGCCACCTCGCCGGCCTGCTGTGGCCCGACGCCCCGGAGGACCGCGCCCTGTCCTCGCTGCGCACCGCACTGTGGCGGCTGCGACAGGACCCGTGCTGCCCGCTGCACACCAGCGGCGACACCGTACGACTGGGCCCGGTGGTCCGGGTCGACGTCGACGCCCTGGTCGGCACCGCCGCGCGGGTCCGCGACGGCGACGACCCGTGCACCGCCGCGGCGCTCGCCGCCGGCCGCCACGACCTGCTTCCCGGCTGGTACGACGACTGGGTGCTGGCCGAGCGGGAACGGCTGCGTCAGCTACGGCTGCACATGCTAGAGGAGCTGGCCGACCACTACCTGGCGGCGGGGCGGCACGGGGAAGCCCTCGAAGCGGCCCTGGAGGCGATGGCCGCCGAGCCGCTGCGCGAGACACCGCACCGCCTGGTGGTCCGCATCCACCTCGCCGAGGGCAACGCCTTCGAGGCCGTCCACGCCTTCTACGTCTACCGCGACCTGCTGCGCCGGGAGCTACGGCTGGAACCGTCGGCCGCGATGACCGCCCTGCTGGACGACACGCTCGGCCCGATCCGGCAGGCCAGCCGCGACAACACGACCCGCCGGCCGGCGGCGCCGCGCGCCGCGCAACGGGCCCGCTGAGCCGCGTCACCGGCCCGGCTGCGGACGTGACGGGCAGGTGACAGTCGCCCGGGCACCGTGGAGCGCGCACGGCCCCGGCCGTCCGGGGCGTCCACGGCGAAAGGAGTCCCATGAGCCGTCTACTGATCGTCAGCAGGATCATCCCGGGCGCGGAAGGGCGGGTGGCGCAGATCTTCGCCGAGTCCGACGCCACCGAGCTGCCCAGCCTCACCGGGGTGACGCACCGGTCGCTGTACTGCCTGCACGACCTGTGCGTGCACCTGATGGAGACCGCCGACGTGGACCCCGACGCCCTCGCCGGTGCCCGCAACCACCCGCTGTACCGGCAGGTCAACGAGCGGCTCTCGGCGCACACCTCCCCGTACCTGCCGACCTGGCGCTCGCCGCGCGACGCCATTGCCGGCTGCTTCTACCGCTGGGACGCGGCGGACGCCGCCGCGCCCCATCCGGCCGGCTGACCCGGGACGTCGGCGTGTCCGCCAGTCGACCGCACGTCCTGGTCATCGGGGCCGGCACCGGCGGGCTCTGCCTGGCGCAGGGACTGCGCCGGGCCGGGATCGGCGTGACCGTCCACGAGCGGTACCGCACCCGCGGCGACGGTCTGCTCGGCTACCGGGTCGGCATCGGGCCGACCGGCAGCCGGGCCCTGCGCGAGTGCCTGCCCCCGGAACTGTTCCGCACCTACCTGGCCACCTGCGCCCGGTCCCCCCGCTGGTTCAACGTGGTCACCCAACGGCTGCGCCGGACCGCGTCGTTCCCGCTGCGGCCGGACACCGACCCGGTGAACACCGAACGGTCGGTGGCCCGGATGACACTGCGCCAGGTCCTGCTCACCGGGCTGGAGGACGTGGTCCGTTTCGACAAGACCCTCACCCGGTACGAGCAGCGCGACGACGGCACCGTCACCGCGTACTTCGCCGACGGCGACAGTGCCACCGGTGACCTGCTGGTGGCCGCCGACGGCACGCACTCCGCGGTACGCCGGCAGTACCTGCCGCACGCGGTCACCCGGGACGCGGGCACCATAAACATCGCCACCCGGATCCCGCTCACCGACGAGGTGCGGGCTCTGCTGCCGGAGCGGATCGCGACGGGGATCTCGCTCATCTTCGGCACCGGTGGGGTGATGGGCGTGCTGCACGTCATGGAGTTCCCGTGGGACCGCGACGGCGTGCTCAAGCCCGGCCTCGACCCGGCCGACGCGGCGCTGCTGGAACACTGGCCCGGCCGGGCTCACGACAGCACCCGCGACAACGTGAACCTGGTCGTCTGGAGCACCGCCCGACGGTTCCCGCCGGACGTCATGCGGCGCCGCGGCGAGGACCTGATCCGCGTCGCGCTGGACCTGACCCGCAACTGGCACCCGCACCTGCGGGAGCTGCTGGCGCGCGCCGACCCGGCCAGCGCGCTGCCGATCAAGGTGGCCACCAGCGAACCGGTCCCGCCGTGGAAGAGCAGCACGGTCACCCTGCTCGGCGACGCCGTGCACACGATGACGCCCGGTCGTGGGGTGGGCGCGAACACCGCCCTGCGCGACGCCGCCCTGCTGTGCCGGCAACTGCGCCTCGCCGCCGCCGGGGAGAAGACGCTCGTGCAGGCGGTCGCCGACTACGAGGCGGTCATGGTGCCGTACGGGTTCGCCCGCGTCGCCGACTCCCTGAACCGCAGCGGCACCAGCGGCGACGACCGGATGTACAAGCCGGTCGTCGGCCGGCTCGCGCTGCTGGGCGCCCGCGGCTACTTCGGCGTCACCAGTCGGGTGCCACGGCTCGCCCGCCGGTTCGTCGACGACTTCTACACCTACCGGGGCGAGGAGGACTGATCACCCGTTGTGGACCCCCGGCGTCGATCGCCGGGGGTCCAGCCGTGTGCGGTCGACCGCAAGCGGGTCAATGCTGCGTCGACGGCCGGATCCGGCGACGGTCCGTCGCGCCACCGGCACCCCGGGTGCAACCCGTCCCACCTGCGGGACCGGTCCTCGGGCCGTGCTGTCGTACCGCACCGGCCATGTGGCAAGCTGCGGCGAGTTTTTCTCGACTGTCTCGCGAACCGATAGGGAGGTCTGCCGTGTCGTGGTCGGACTGGCTGTTGATTGTCGTGGCTCTGCTGCTCGTTGGCGCCGCCGCCGGATGGGCGGTCCGGCGCCGGCGGACCGCCGCTCCCGCGGCGACCACCGTGGACGCTGAACCGGCGACCGCGGTGGTGCACGAGCCCGCTCCCGCCGCCACCACCGACGACGAGCGCCCGGAGGCGACCGTGGACCCGGCGCCCGCCGCCGTCGCCGATGCCGCCACTGCGCAGGGCCGGGCCGACGACACCGCGACCGCCGTCGCGACCGCGGACCCGGTGGACCACGCCGACATGGCGCTGACCGGCGACCCGGTGCCGGCACCCGAGCACGCCGAGCCGGCCGCCGCCGAGCCCGTCGCTGAGCCCGTCGCGACCGGCGCGATCGCCGAGCCCGCCGCTGAGCCCGTCGCCACCGAACCGGCGCCGGTCGCGCCGGAGCCGGCCGCCGCGGAACCCGAGCCGGTGGCCGTGCCGGCCGCCCGCGGCCCGGTGGCCACTCCGCCGGTTCGGCCGAAGGCCGACGCCACGGCGACCGACGACTTCCGCCGCATCCCGGGGGTCGGTCCGAAGATGGAGGCGGCGCTGCACGCGGCCGGCATCCGCACCTACCGCCAGCTCGCCGAGTTGGACGAGCCGGCGCTGCGGGAGACGATCCGGGCCGCCGGCCTGCGGGCCGCGCCGAGCCTGGCGACCTGGCCCCAGCAGGCGAAGGTCCTGGCCGGCGCGCCGGAGGCCGCGACCGCCGCCGGTAGCGGCGAGGACGCCTGACGGTGACGCGCGGGCCCCACCGGGGCCCGCGCAATTCCCCCATACCGGGCGTAAGCCCGCACCCGCCTCGCTACCGTCGGTTGGTGCGGCCGGCCGGCCGCACCTGTCCGGCTACCGCAGGAGCTCGTCCGTGCAGTCCGCCGCGCCGGGGCCGGTCCCGCGCCGGGGCGGGCCACCCACCCGGGACCCGGAGTCACCCCGCCGGGTGACGCTGCTCGAGCTCTTCTTCGACCTCGTCTACGTGGTCGCGCTGGCGCTCATCTCCCGCAAACTCATCGACGAGGTCGGCTGGCTCACCGCCGGCCAGTCCCTCGTCATCCTCGCCGCCGTCTGGTGGACCTGGGCCATCACCACCCTGGTCACCGACATGTACGACCCGGAACGCCCGGAGATCAAGCTGCTGATCGCGGCGGTCATGTTCGGTGCGCTGCTGATGACCACCGCCATCCCGGAGGCGTTCGGCGCGCGGGGCATCGTCTTCGCCGGCACGTACGTCGCCATCCACCTCGGCCGGGGTCTGTTCCTCATGCCGGCGGTCCGGCACGACCGTCAGACCCAGCGGCGGGCGGCGCGCATCTTCATCTGGTTCGCGGTCTCGGCGGTGCCGTGGATCGTGGGCGCCTTCGTCTCCGACGACGCGCGGCTGCTCCTCTGGGCCCTGGCGCTCGCCATCGACTACCTCGGCTTCCGGCTGGCGTACCCGGTGCCCGGGCTCGGCGCGGTGCCGGACCGGCAGCGCAACGTCACCGCCGAACACCTCGCCGAGCGCTACCAGCAGTTCTTCATCATCGCCCTCGGCGACGCGATCCTGACCATCGGCACAATGTTCAGCCTGGAGCGCCACGAGGTGGCGAACCTCGCCGCCTTCACCGTCGCGTTCGTCACCACCCTGCTGCTGTGGCGGATCTACGTGCACAAGTCCGGCGAGCTGCTGCCGCTGGCGATCGCCACCTCGCGGGAACCGAGCCGGTTCCTGTACACCGCGCCGTACACCCATCTGCTCATGGTCGCGGGGGTGGTGACCACGGCCGCCGGCTTCGACCTGGTCCTGCACGAACCCGACGGGCGCACGCCGCCCGGGTGGGCGGCCATCATCCTCGGCGGCCCGGCGCTGTTCCTGGTGGGCCGGTCGATCTTCGAGTACGAGGTGTTCAGCCGGGTGTCGTGGTCCCGCCCCGGCGGGCTGCTCGCCCTGGTGACCGTGGCGCCGGCCGTGCTGTTCCTGCCGACGCTGTTCGCGTCGACCGCGGCCATGCTTGTCCTCGCCGGGGTCGCGGTCGCCGACGCCCGCCGCAGTCACGGTCGTCCGCCCGAGGCGCCGGCGCCACCGCACTGACCGGTCCAACCGCTCACACCAGCGCCGCGGCGTACCCCCGGATCGGCAGGCGCCGGCTCGCTGTCGCGCCGAGCCGGACCTGGAGCCCCAGCGGCGCGGCGGCTCGCCGCACGTCGTCGACGTGCAGTGAGCCGTGCCGGTCCACGATGAGCACGGGCGGCTCCTCCGGGTCGCCCTCCGGCGCGTGGAACGACAGGAGCGTCACCGAGCCCGGCAGGTGCCGGGGGTAGGCGGCCCGCGCCGCCGCCTCGTCCGGGTGGGCGAGCAGCACCAGGTCGGGCAGGTGTGCGAAGTCGGTGAGGATCCCGCTGGCCTTCCAGTGCGCGGGCTCGTCCCCGGTCCCGGGGCGGTGCCGGGTCCGGTTCGCCGAGGTGATGTGGAGGTGGTCGGTGCCGGCCTCGGCCGCCGCGTGCCGCAGGAAGGCGTTCGACGGGCAGCGGACGCCCGGCGCGATCACCTGCACCGTGCGGACTCCCCGGTCGTACCGGGTCAGGTGCGCCGGCAGGCGGTCGGCGGCCGGCCCTCGGAAGCCGAACGGGCCGGTGGCCCAGAGCGCGTCCATCAACTGCCGCACCCGGCCCACCGGCAGCCGGTGCGGCAACCGCGACCAGTCGAACAGGGCCGGGATGCGCTCGGCCGGCGCGGTGATGCTGCCGACCTGGTCCGACGGGCGCCCCTTGGCGGCGTTGGCACGGCGGAAGCCGGCGACGTCGGGCCGGGTCACGACGGCGTAGAAGTTCCCGAAGCCGGTTGCGACGACCGCGCCACCGGCCACGGCCCGGGCCGCGGCGGCGACGTCCTCAGGGCGGTCCAGGTGCAGGTGAGGTGTCGGGACGTCCATGAATCCTCCAGCGAGGTGCCGTGTAGCACGTTGTACGCCCGTCCGCGTGCCGGTGGGCCCTCTCGGTCGTCGATCCGATAGCGGCCGGTCGTCCGGCGGCCCCGTTAGCCGCGGAACGCGAGTGGGTACAAGGGCTGCACCTCGAAAACCACCACAACCTTCACCCCCGGAGGCGCACATGCGTGGCACGTCGATATTCGGAGTCCTCGTCGTCATCTGGCTGCTGATCGGCGCGATCGCCGCCGGCCAGCGCGGCTACTACTCGGGCGACGACACCAACTGCGCCGAGGCCGGCACCATCCTGGTGACCATCGTGGCGGGTCCGCTGAACTACATCGGCGCCAACCCGAAGATCGACTGCGAGCTTCCCCAGCCGTCCCAGTAGGACGTCCGTCCGGCCCGACCGCGTGATCGTGAGGTTGGCGGCGACGTGGATCCCCTCCACCGCCGCCAACCTCATGATCGTCCTTGGGGCGGACACACCCTCTCGGGCGTCCTAGGAGACTGGGTGGGTTTGCTTCGGCGCGGCGCGGGAAGGGCGCGGCATGCAGATCGGTTACAAGCTGGCGGCCGAGGGTTACGGACCGCTGGACATGATCCACCAGGCGGTCCGGGCCGAGCAGGCCGGCTTCGACTTCGTCGAGATGAGCGACCACTTCCACCCGTGGCTGGAGACGCAGGGCCACTCCTCCTTCGTCTGGAGTGTGCTCGGCGCGATCGCCGCGCGGACCAGCACGCTCGGTCTGGCCACCGGTGTCACCTGCCCGACCGTCCGCTACCACCCGGCGATCGTCGCCCAGGCCGCCGCCACCCTGGCGCTGGTCTCGGAGGGACGGTTCACCCTCGGCGTCGGCGCCGGTGAACGGCTCAACGAACACGTCGTCGGCCAGGGCTTCCCCGGGGTACGCGAACGGCACGAGCGCCTGCGTGAGGCGCTGGAGATCATCCGGCTGCTGTTCCAGGGTGGCTGGCAGTCGTACGAGGGCCGGCACCTGCGGCTGGAGGACGCCCGCCTGTTCGACCTGCCGGACACGCCGCCGCCGGTCGCCGTTGCGGCCAGCGGGCCCGAGTCGGCCGCGCTGGCCGCCGAACTCGGCGACGGGCTGTTCGTCACCGAGCCGAAGAGTTCCATCGTGGAGCACTACCGGTCGGCGGGCGGCGGCGGCCCGCGCTACGCCGAGGTGCCGATGGCGTGGGCGCCCGACGACGCGACCGCGGTACAGGCGGTGCTGGAGACCAGCCGGTGGATGGTGACCGGCTGGAAGGTGATGAGCGAGCTGCCCAACCCGGTGAACTTCGACGCGGCCAGCGCGCACGTGGAGGAGCACCACGTGCGGGAGCTCTTCTCCGTCGGGCCCGACCCGGAGGTCCACGTGGCGGCCGTCCGCCGCTACGTCGAGGCCGGGTACGACCACATCGTCCTGCAGAACGCCGGCCCCGACCCGGACGGCTTCCTGGACTTCTTCGCGGGCGACCTGGCCGGACGGCTGCGGGCCCTGGCCTGAACCGGGCCGCGGGCGCCGGCCTGACCCGGGCCCGGACGGCTGACCCGGGCCGCGGCGCCGGCCGGTGCGGCGCCACGCCGGGGAACGGTGCGACCGGTCCCCGGCGCGGCGGCGTGTCGCGCTACCGGAAGCAGTGGGCCACCGGCACCCGGGTACCCACGCAGTTGGTCGGCTCGTTCTCCGTGACCACGCTCCTCGCGTCCAGTTTGGCCTGGGCCCGGTCGACGTGGAGGCCACCCGCCGGCTGCGTCGCCCGGTTGCCGACGACGGTGCTGCGGAAGAGGGCCACCCGGCCCAGCACCGCCGCGATGCCGCCGCCCTTGGACGCCGACTCCACCGCGTGGTTGCCCCGCACGGCGGTGTCCCGGACCAGCAGGTTCGACTTCTCGGCGTGGATCCCGCCGCCGTTGCCGTGCGCGGTGTTGCCGGCCACCACGCTGTCGTCAAGCGGCACCAGGCCCTGGAACGTGGAGAGGCCGCCGCCGTTGCCGGCCGCGGTGTTGTCCCGGATCTCCATGCCCCGCAGGAAGATCAGGGCGTCCGAGTTCGCGATGCCGCCGCCGGTGTGCGCGGTGTTGCCGACGACCGTCGTGTCGGAGACGCGGGTACGGGCCGAGAAGCTGGCCAGGCCACCGCCCTGCACCGCGCGGTTGTGCGCGAAGGTGCTCGTGTGCACCTCGGCCGCCCCGCGGTAGTTGCCCAACCCGCCACCGTACGCCGCGGCGGTGTTGCCCTTGAAGGTCGAGGAGTGCAGGGTCAGCACACCGCCGTTGAGCAGGCCCCCGCCCTTGCCCGCGCGGCCGGCCGCGTGGTTGTCGATGAACGTGCTCTCCCGGACGACCATGTTGCCGTCGTTGAAGAGGCCGCCGCCGCCCCCCTCGGCCGAGTAGGAGGTGCTGCCCACCACGGTGACCCGTTCGATCACCGCCGACGCGCCGTGCACGACGTGGACGGCGCCGCCCTCGGCGGCCGAGCGGCCGCCCACCAGGACGACGTCGCGCAACGTCAACTCGCCGCCGTCGCGGACGGTGAAGAACCGGAACGCCTCGGCGTCCCGGACCCGCTCGATCGTCGCGCCCTCGCCCTCGATGGTGACCGGGTGGTAGATGACGGGCAGTCCGGCCTTGTCGTCAGCGGGGTTGCGGGGCGGCGCCTCGGCGTCGCCCGGGTTCTCGGCGGAGTCGGCCGCCTCGCGCGCGTCGCGGATGCCGCCGTCGTAGTCGTCCGGCTGCTGGAAGGCGTCGGTGAGGTGGTACGTGCACTTGCGCGCGAGCCGCAGCGTACCGCCGCCCTCGGCGTTGGCCCGGACCAGCGCGACGATCAGCTTGCCGGTGTCGCACGGCACGGTCACCTGCCGGGCCGCCCGGCCCTGCCGGTTCCCCTCGTCCCGGCGCTCCGGGCCGTCCGGACCGTCCCGGCCGGCCTCGGTGCGGTCCGGTTCGTACCGCCGCTCCGGCCCGTCCTGGCCGGCCTCGTGGTGGGCGCGGTCGTCCCGGACGGCGGAGGTGCTCTCGCCGCCGTGCGGGAGATCCCGCGCCGCGGCCGGACCGGCCACACCGACCAGCCCCGCCGCCCCGGCGACCAGGCCGCCGGCCACCAGTCCGCCGGCCAGCAGTCGCCGGGACCGCCGGCCGGCCCGCGACGGTCGCCGGCTGTCGTGATAGGTGAACATTCAGCTTTCCTGCCTCTCCCTCGTGCGTGACCCGCCGGGACCAAAACCGGGCGGCGGGGCATCGACCTCGCGGTCGGCACCGGACATCACGCTACGGGCACGAAACGGGCACGCAGGTCGTAAGTGAATGAATCACCCATTCGCCTTCATGTTGCGCGGCGCTCGAGGGCTCAGCCGCCCACGTGGATGCCGGGGCGGCGGGTCGGGTCCGGTTCGCTCGTCCGGAGGATCTCCCGGACCACCGGCGGGGTGTCGCCCCGCCCGAGGATCAGATACCGCAACAGGTGCGCGATCGGGTTGCCCTCGGACCACTCGAAGTGGGCGTGCGGGCGCACGCCGGTCGCGTCCCGCAGCGCCAGCAGGATCGCGGCGATGGCGTTCGGCGCAGCCGGGCTGCTGGCCCGCAGCACCCGGAAGCCGCCCACCTCCACCCCGCGAACGCGCAGCACGTCGCTGAACGTCGACGGGTCGACCACCTCGATCTCCAGGAAGAGCACGTCGCCCTCACCCGGCACCGGGTTCATCGCACGCTGCGCCCGCTCCTTGACCGTGTACTCCTTGACCGCACCCCGCGAGGGCCGGTGCGCGATCAGGTGCAGCCGGCCGTCGTGCGCGATCGACTCGGCCACGAACCGCCGCGCCGGCCGGTCGAACTCGATCCGCTCGGTACGCAGTTCGGTCGTCCGGGTCACCCGGGAGATCAGCGACACCGCGACGATGGCGAGGATGAACAGGGCGGAGATGGTGATCCCGTCCGGCTTGGCGATGACGTTCTCGACGAGCGCGTACAGCAGGACCAGCGTCAGCACGGCGAAGCCGGCGGCGAGGCCACGGCGGTGGCGGCGCGCGGCGGAGATGGCGACCGCGACCGCGGCGGAGACCATCATCGCCAGGATCCCGGTGGCGTACGCCCCGGCCTGGGCGTTCACGTCGGCCCGGAAGACGATCGTGATCGCCACGCTGACCAGCGTGTAGACGATCACCACCGGCCGGACCGCGCGGCCCCACTCCGGCGCCATCCCGTACGCGGGCAGGTAGCGGGGCACGATGTTGATCAGGCCGGCCATCGCCGACGCGCCGGCGAACCAGAGGATCAGCACGCTGCTGATGTCGTACACCGTGCCGAAGGCCTCGCCGACGTGCTCGTGGGCCAGGTACGCCAGCGCCCGCCCGTTGGCCGGGCCACCCGGCGCGAACTCCCGCTCGGGGATGAGCACGGTGGTCACGAAGGTGGTGGTCACCAGGTACACCGACATGATCAGCGCCGCCGCGGTGAGCAGCCGGCGGGTGTTGCGGATCCGGGCGGCGAGCCGGGCCTCCCGGTCCACCCCCGCCCCGGCCACCAGCGGCATCATGCTGACGCCGGTCTCGAAGCCGGAGAGGCCGAGCACCAGCAGTGGGAACGCCAGCGCCGCCGTCAGCGCCACCTCGCCGGGCGTACCGGTGCGGGTCAGGGCACCGGTCCAGTCGGCGAGGACGCCCGGGTCCGCCGCGATCTCGACCAGGGCGACGGCGACGATCACCGCGTTGAGCGCGAGAAACACCGCGACCAGCGGGATCGCCACCACCACCGCCTCGCGGAACCCGAGCAGGAAGACCCCACCGAGGACCAGCAGCAGGACCACGGTCACCCCGACCGCCACGGCGGTGCCGCCCACCCCCTCCGGCAGCAGCGGGTTCTCCAGCAGATGCACGGTGGCGTCGGCGGAGGAGAGCGTGATCGTGATGATCCACGAGGTGGCCACGAAACCGAGCAGCACGAGGACGAAGATCTTGCCCCGCCAGAACGACAGCAGCCGCTCCAGCATCGCCACCGAGCCCTGCCCGTGCGGGCTCTCCGCCGCCACCCGCCGGTACATGGGCAGCATCCCGAACAGGGTCAACGCCACGATGAGCAGCGTTGCCAGCGGGGAGAGCGCCCCGGCGGCGACCACCGCGATGCCGGGCAGGTACGACAGGGTGGAGAAGTAGTCCACCCCGGTCAGGCACATCACCTGCCACCAGGGGTGGCGGCGCGCCTGCCCCTCGGCGCTCTCCGGGCCGACCGGCGGCACCTGGTGGCGGAACAACCACCGGCGCAGCGGGCTCTCCGACGCCGGTTGGCGGGCCGGGGTCGCCACCTGGTCGGGGACGGTGATCCGGCGTCCGCCCGGGTGCGGGCGGGTCGGGTCCCGGGCCGCGCGCACCGCCGGGGGCGGACCGGCCGCGCGGCGACGCTTCGCCGGCCGGCGGTCGCGCTGCCCCTGCCCGTCACCCATGCGCCGCCACCCTCCCGGCTCGACGGTAGGCGGGCCGGCGGGCGCATTCCGGCTGATCGGGCGACAACGGTAGGGCGGGCGACCCGTCGCTCACCGGCGGCCGTCCCGGCCGGTGCGGCGGGTGCCGCCGGGCCGGCTGGGGCGCGGTCGGACAGCGGGTCGGGGGCGGGGTCGGGCGGCGGGCCGCCGGGCCGGGCAGGTCATGGCGCGCGCGTACCCGGTGCGGGCCGGCCGACACCCCCCGGGCCGGCCGGCCCACCCGGCCGCTCCCCCACGAGCGGCCGGACCCGGTGCCCCCGCCACTGGGCCGCTCCCCCACGACCGGCCCGGCGGGCACCCCCGTCACGGTCGGCCGCCCCCCGGTCGGCCGGACCCAGGTCCACCCGCCCCCCGCGGGTGGACCGGACGCGTCCCCGCGCTCCACGCCGCCGCGGAGCGCGGGGACCCCCCGTCCCGGCTACTGCAGGAACGCCCCCAGGGGCGACAGCAGCAGCCGGCCGAGCAGGGCGGCGTTGTCGTCCAGCCGCGCCCGCTCGCACTCGTGGGCGGTGGGGTCGTGCCGGCACCGCCAGATCTTCTGCGCGTTGCGCCAGGCGACGTCGCGGGTGTACTCGACCAGTTCCCCCTGGTACCAGTCGTCGATGTCGCCGTTGAGCATGTCGATGAGCAGTTGCCACCGGTCGAGGTAGCCGCGCCGCAGACCGGGGATCTTGTCCGCGAAGATGTCGTTGATCTTGAGGTAGTCGCGGTGCTGGTCCGTGCCGTCGACCGGTTCCGACTCCAGGCTGTCGAGCGTCGTCACCAGCGCGAACGGCAGGTCGTAGTTGATGTGCGCGTTGACACCGGCGGCGGCCGACGGCAGCGGCCGGGCGTCCGGGCCGCGCATCCGCTCGAACAGGCACGACCAGGCCTTCGGGCAGCTCGGGCTGGTGTCGGTCCACAGCCGCAGCGCGTCGAAGTAGCGGGCGGCGAACTCGACGTCCAGCCGGGACAGGAAGACCGGGTCGGCGAACCAGTCGTCGTAGAGCCCGTTCAACACGCTCTCGGTGATGACCAGGTAGAGCTTGTTGAAGTCGGCCAGCGGGCAGCTGTCCATCAGCGGCGGCAGCCGGACCAGCATGTCCTGCAGCTTGGTGAGGTGGTCGACCACCGCGGGCACGTCCGCCGGATGGTCGGCGAGCAGGTCGACGATGTCCCGGTGCACGGGCCCCCAAACCGGATCGGTCATCTCTCCTCCACCTGCTCCCCACGCGTCACCGCACCGGTGACGCAGCACAGCCTTCCAGCCGACGACCGTCGGCCGGATCAGTCGAACGACGTATACGTAGGTGCGCGACGGACGTACCGGACCGTCGCGCCCCAGGCGGCCGTCAGGCCGGACGGTTCCGCAGGAAGATCGCGCTCGCCTGGACCCGGGTGCGGACGTGCAGCTTGTCGAAGATGTGCGACACGTGCACGCCGATCGTCCGCTCGCTGATGAACAGCCGCTGCCCGATCTCCTTGTTGGTCAGCCCCTCGGCCACGGCCGCGAGCACCTCCCGCTCGCGCGCCGTGAGCACCGCCAACTCGTCACCGCCCGCCGGGGTGGCGGTCGCCGCCGCCGGGCCCGAGGCGGCGTCCCGGTCCTCCAGCGACACCCGCGCCCGGCCGGCCACGGTCCTGATCTCCGAGGTGAGCGGCACCGCGCCGAGCCCCTGCGCAACCTGGTACGCCTGCCGCAGCAACTTGGCCGCCGCCGCGCTGCGGCTGCGCCGGGCGAGCAGCGCCTCCGCCTGCCGCAGCCGGGAGTACGCCGCCGGGTACGGGTGGTTGCGCCGGTCCCACTCGACCACCGACCTGGCCCACACCTCCGGGTCGTTGCCGTCGAGCCGGCTCACCTCACCGGCGCACAGCGCCAGGAACGCATCGACCACACTGCCCACCGGACGGGCCGCCGAGGCGGTCTTGCGGGCCACCCGGTCGGCGGCCTCCCGCAGCCGCCGCACCGCCGTCTCGTCGACCGGGATGGCGCGGCTGCCCCGCGCCTCGGCCTCCGCGCGCAGGCCGTGCCAGATCAGCGCGGCGAGGATGACCAGATCGTCGGAGCGGCTCTCGGTGAGGCCGCGCTGCACGGTCTGGCGGGCCACGTCGTGCCGGCCCTGCCACATCGCCAGCCCGGCGCGCAGGGTGAGCAGCGGGATCACGTGCCGCGCCCCACCGCCGGCGCAGAGCGTGGCCACCGCGTCGAGGTCCCGGTCGGCGGCCTCGATGTCGCCGTAGCCGACGGAGAGCCGGCAGCGCGCCAGCAGCAGCTCGACGGCGTCCGCGCCGGACGGCCGGTGCCGCAGCGCGGCCGCCACCACCTTCTCCGCCTCGGCCCACTGGCCGACCCGGAACAGCCCGTTGATGGCGATGGCGAGCAGCCGCGTCTCGTACGTGCGGCCGAGCCCCAGCTCGGCGACGCGCTCGGCGCCGCGGCGGGCGACCACGACGCCCTCCTCGAGGATGTTCAGCGGACCGGTGAGCAGCTCGGCCAGGTGCAGGTACGCGCAGGCCACGTCCTCCGGGCGGCCGGCCCGCTCGGCGGTCTCCAGCGCGCGGCGCATCACGGCCAGGCCGGCGTCCGGGTCCTCCAGGTAGGCCGCGGAGAAGCCAAGCGCCGCGCTGGCCAGCACCACCTCCGAGATCGAGCCCTCCACGGCGGCCGACAGCTCCAGCGCCTCCCGGGCCTGCCGGCCGGCGTCGGCGTACCGGCCGAGGTGCAGCAGCAGCTCGGCGAGGTGGGCCGCGGCGGTGGCCCGCTCCCGGGGCGTGCAGTCGGCGGCGTCCAGCGCGTGCTGGTACTCCGCCTCGGCGAGGGCGGAGCGCCCGGCGGCGGCCAGGTAGCGGGCCCGGCGGATGTGCAGCGCGCACACCGACCGGCCCGCCTCGGAGCCGGCCAGCTCCTCCAGCAGGGTCAGGGCCCGGGCGTGCTCACCGCAGTGGTGCGCCGCCTCGGCGGCCCGCTTGAGCAGCGTGACCCGGTCGACGTCCGGCCCGACGCCGGGCTCCTCCGCCAGTTGCAGGGCGGCCGACCAGTGCCGGTGCGCCTCGGCGTACCCGTGCAGCCGCTCGGCCTCCTCCGCGGCGGCCACCGCGGCCGGCAAGGCGCGGGCCGGCTCGCCCGCCAACCGCCAGTGGTGCGCCAGCCGGGCCTGGTGCAGCTCGGCGGGCGCGGCGGTCAGCGCCTCCGCGTAGCGCCGGTGCAGGGCGGCCCGCTCGGCCGGCAGCAGCTCGTGCTCCAACACCTCGGCGACCAGCCGGTGCCGCAGCCGGTAGCCCTCGTCCGCGCCGACCAGCAGCCGGTGCGCGACCGCCGCCCGGACGGCCTCGATCAGCTCGTCCTCCGGAAGCCGCACCACCTTGGCGAGCAGCCAGTGCTCCACCGGCTCCACGCCGGCGGCGACCGCGTGGACCACCGTGTGCGCGTGCTGGGGCAGCGCGTCCACCCGGGACAGGAAGATCTCCCGCAACGTGTCGGAGAGCCCGTCCCGGCCGTCACGCAGGTCGCGGGCCAACTCCTCCACGACGAACGGGTTGCCGCCGCTGCGCTGCCACACCTGGTCGCCCGCGTCCGGCGACAGCGGCCGGCCGACCACCGCCGCCGCCAGCTGCTCGGTTGCGGCGCGGTCCAGCGGGGCCAGTTCGAGCACCTGCACGGTCCGCAGGCGGCGCAGCTCGGTGAGGACCCGGCGCAGCGGGTGCGCGCCCTGCAGGGACTCGGCACGGACGGCGGCCAGGACCGACAGTTGCAGGTCACCCAGGCCGGCGAGCAGATAGAGCAGGAGCTGCCGGGTGCTGCGGTCGACCCACTGCAGGTCGTCGAGGACGAGCACCAGCGGCCGGCCCTCGGCGATCAGGTGCAGCCCGCGGGAGACCCGCTCCAGCAGCGCCCCCGCGCCGTCGGGGCCGGCGGTCTCCTCGGCGAACATGCCGAGCAGGCCCCGGACCGCGGACGACGTGCGGGCGTGCGCGGCGGTCAGCTCCGCGTCGAAACGGCGCAGCGCCTGCAACAGCGGATGCAGCGGGGAGGCGTCGCCGATGTCCAGGCAGGCGCCGGTGAGCACGAGGGCACCCGCGTCCCGCAGCCCGGCGCCGACCTCGCGCAGCAGCCGGCTCTTGCCCACGCCGCTCTCGCCGGTCAGGAAGACCGCCGCGGTGTTGCCCTGGGCGACGGTCCCGAGCAGCGCGGACCGCACCGCCCTGACCAGGTCGGCCCGGCCGACGAGCGGTGCACCGTCCACATCGCTGGCCATGGCACGCAGCCTAGTCACAGGTCCCCGGACCGTTCTACAGGCCTTTCGGCTCCCTCGTACTCATCACGTCGACATTGCGACGAAAGGTTGCGGTCGGCGGACATACGTCGTTCGGCAGATCCCCGGTCCGGCCAGGGATGACAGTCTCCGGTCGTCGCGAGAGCGAGTCGAAGCCACAAACGGGGGAGGAAAGGGCAGGTGCGAGCCCATGTACACCATCGCCGCTGGTCCGGGGCACGTCGTCGGCCCGTCGTGCAGCACGGCGCGTCCCACGCGCCGCGACGCTGCTCCGCCGGGCCGGTGGCCGGTGCCCGAGGAGAGACGTACGGTCAGCGTGCTGTTCGCCGACATCGTCGGTTCCACTCGACTTGTCGACCGGTTGGACCCGGAAGACGTACGGGCGATGCAGCGGGCCTACTTCGACACCGTGGCGGAGGTGCTGGGCCGCTGGCACGGCGTGGTGGAGAAGTACATCGGTGACGCGGTGATGGCGCTCTTCGGCGCCACCCGGTCCGACGGCTTCGACGCGTACCGGGCGGTGCGGGCCGGCCTGGAGATCCAGCACTCGCTGGACCGGCGGACGCTGCTCGGCGGGCCGGCGCTGCGCGTCCGGGTCGGGGTGGCGACCGGCGAGGCGGTGGTGGACCTCGGTGCCACGCGTGACGGCGCGCACGGCGCGGCGAGCGGCGCGGTCATCACCCTCGCCGCGCGCCTGCAGGAGTACGCCCCGCCGGGCGGGGTGGCCCTCTGCGCCGCCACCCACCGGACGACCGACGGGCTGATCGACCAGCGTCCGGTGCCTCCGGTCGCGGTCGCCGGCAAGGCGCTGCCCCTGGACGTCTGGCACGCCACCGGCGTCGCCCGCCGCGCACCCGCCCGGCACGCCGGACCGCTGATCGGGCGGCGGCGGGAACTCGCCGTCGTCCGGGACCAGCTCGTGCGGGCGTTCCGGGACCGCCGGCCCCGCTGGGTGTCGGTGACCGGCCCGGCGGGCAGCGGTCGCAGCCGGCTGCTGCACGAGCTGGTCCGTGCGGTGCCGGCGGTCGACGGCGTACCGGTCCGCTGGTGCGTGGCGGCCTGCCCGCCGCATCCGGTGCGGGCGCTGGAGCCGGTGGCGGACCAGGTACGCGCCTTCGCCGGCCTCGCGGACCGGGACACGGCCCCGGCGGTCCGGGCGCGGCTGACCGCGGCCCTGTCCGGCCTGGTGCCGGCGTCCCGCCGGACCGAGGCGGTGTACGCGCTTGAGGGTCTGCTCGCCGGGCCGGACGCCGGCCCCGACGCGCGCCGGGGTGCGGCGGTCTGGCAGGAGTGCCTGCTCGGCCTCGCCGAGCGGCAGCCGGTGGTGGTGGCGGTCGACGACCTCGACCGGGGCGCCCCGGAGCTGGGCCAGTTCCTGCGCCGGCTCCTCGCCGCCGCCCGGATCCGCTCCCTCCCGCTGGCAGTGGTGGCGCTGCACGGTCCGGAGTGGGTGGACGCCCGGCCGGTCGACGGCGACCGGCGGTGCCGCGTTCCGCTGCGGGAGCTGTCCACCGTGGAGTCCGGACGGCTGCTGCGGCACCTGCTGAACCGGTCCGGTCGGCCCGCCCCGCTCGCCGCCACCCTGCTTCCGCTGGTGGCCGGCAGCCCCGGCCGGGCCGCCGCGTACGTGGCGGCACTCGCCACCGGGGTACCGGGAACCGGACGGCTGCCGGTGCCCGACCCGGTCCGCCGGACGCTCGACGCCCGGCTGGACCGGCTGGACGGTCCGCAGCGGGCCGCTCTCATGGTCGCCGCCGCCGTCGGCGCGCCGGTCGACGCCGCCACCGTGGACCGGGCGCTCGGCTGGACACCGGGCCGGTCGGTCGCGGCGCTGCGTGAGCTGGCGGCCCGGGACCTGCTGACTCCGCGACCCGGCGGGTACGCCGTGCCGGATCCGGTGGTCGCCGCCGTCGCCGCCGCCCGCCTCACCCGGGCGACCCGCGCCGACCTGCTCGCCCGCGCCGGCCTCGGCACCGCCGCCCAGGTGACACCATCGGTGGAACGCGCCGGGCGTGGGCGGCCGGAAGCCGCCTCCGGCACGCCCGCCACTCGTACCGCGGCCCTCGCCCAGCCGCTGCCCGCCGCCACCTCGGCCCGACCTGGTCCTGGCGGTCCGACCGCGGCACCACTGCGGGCCGTGGTCGGACCGCCGGGCGGCGGCGCACCCGGCGCCGGAGCCCGTCCCGGCAGCACTGTCGGACGGCCGGCGGCCGGACCGGTGGCGCGCCCGGGCATACGGTCGGCGTCCGCCCGGTCCGGCCGCAGCACCGTCCACCCGACCGGAGCCGTCGCACCGCCCCGATCGGCCGTCGCACCGCCCCGATCGGCCGTCGCACCACCCGGCTCGGCCGTCGCGCCGTACCGCCCGGCCGTCGCCGCTGCGGTGCCCTGGTCGGCCGGAGCCGCCGCGCCACCCCGCTCCGCCGGAGCCGCCGCGCCACCCCGCTCCGCCGGCCGCCTGGCGCGCCGGAACCCCGACGACCTCGTCGACCGGCGGCCCGCCGGCCCCGGGCGGCACGGCCTCACGGGGCTGCGGCCGGACTTATCCGATCCCCGGCAGCGCAGCACCGCACAGGCGGCCTGAGGTCGCGCCGCGCCGCAGCCGGTGGCGGGACCGCGTGATCGGACAAGACCGCGCGGCGTGTCGTGCCGCTGCGGCGTACCCGGTCACGGGGGTTCGACCGCCGCCGCTCACGCCCCGTTCAGGGTGCGGCTGCGACCCCGGAACTCGGCGACCACCTCGCCGTCCGCGCCCCGGGTGACGGTCACGTCGTAGATGCCACTGCGGCCGTACCGGGTGCGTTCGGTGGCGCGTGCGACAAGCAGGTCGCCCTCCCGGGCCGGCCGGACGAAGGTGATGTCGCCGCCGGCGGCGACGGTCGCCGGCCCGTGGCTGTTGCAGGCCAGGGCGAACGCGGTGTCGGCGAGCAGGAACACGTAGCCGCCGTGGGCGATGGCATGCCCGTTGACCATCGCCCCGGTCACCCGCATCCGGGCCACTGCCGCCCCGTCACCGGCCTCGACCAGTTCGATGCCGAGCGCGCGCGAGGCGACGTCGGCGTCGAACATGTCGTACGCGGCGTTGCGCTCCCCCACCTCAGGCACCCCGCCGCTGGTCGACGATTCGGCGCATCTTGCCCATCGACCGCTCCACCCCGTCCGGGGCGAGCACCTCCACGGCGACGCTGACCCCGATGGTGTTCTTGACCAGGCCGATGAGCGCGGCGCCGGCCTGTTCGGCGGCCTCCGGGTCCGCGCCGGCGCGCCGCTCCACCCGTACGGTGAGGGTGTCCATCCGGCCCTGCCGGTCCAGGACGCACTGGAAATGCGGGGACAGCTGCGGCGTACGCAGAATCAGCTCCTCGATCTGAGTGGGGAAGACGTTGACGCCCCGCACGATCATCAGGTCGTCGGTGCGGCCGGTGATCTTCTCGATCCGCCGCATCGGCCGGGCGGTGCCGGGCAGCAGCCGGGTGAGATCGCGGGTGCGGTAGCGGACGACCGGCATCGCCTCGCGGCTGAGAGAGGTGAGCACCAGCTCGCCGCGCTCGCCGTCGGGCAGCACCGCCCCGCTGACCGGGTCGATGATCTCCGGGTAGAAGTGGTCCTCCCACAGGTGCAGACCGTCCTTGGTCTCCACGCACTCGACGGCGACGCCGGGGCCCATCACCTCGGACAGGCCGTAGATGTCGACCGCGTGCATGTCGAGGCGCGCCTCGATCTCCCGGCGCATGTCCTCGGTCCACGGCTCCGCGCCGAAGATGCCCACCCGCAGGGAGGTGGACCGCGGGTCCACGCCCTGGCGTTCCAGCTCGTCGACGATGGCCAGCAGGTAGCTGGGAGTGACCATGATGACGTCGGGTTCCAGGTCGCGGATCAGCAGCACCTGCCGCTCGGTCATCCCGCCGGAGACCGGAATGACGGTGCAGCCCAGCTCCTCGGCGCCGTAGTGCGCGCCGAGCCCGCCGGTGAACAGCCCGTACCCGTACGCGACGTGCACCCGGTCGCCCGCCCGGCCGCCGGCGGCGCGGATCGAACGGGCCATGAGCCGCGCCCAGGTCCGCACGTCCTCGGCCGTGTACCCGACGACGGTGGGCCGGCCGGTGGTGCCGGACGAGGCGTGCAGCCGGGCGACCCGCTCGCGCGGCACCGCGAACATCCCGTACGGGTAGTTCGCGCGCAGGTCGGCCTTCGTGGTGAACGGGAAGCGGGCCAGGTCGGTGAGGTCGCGGCAGTCGTCCGGGTGGGCGCCGGCGTCGTCGAAGGCACGGCGGTAGTGGGGCACGTTCTCGTACGCGTGCCGCAGCGACCGGCGCAGCCGCTCCAGCTGCAACGCCCGCAGCTCGTCGACACCCGCCCGCTCGATCGGCTCCAGCTCCTCCGGGCGGGGCGTGCGGTCCTCCATCGCTGCCCTCCTCAGGGGTGCCGGGCGGAGGGACATTCCGCCGATCTTGGGTACGGTACGCCCCGCCCCCGGACCGGCACCAGCACGAGGCTCAGGGGTTGCCGGGGTCCAGGTTCCGCTCCCGCAGCAGGGCGTCCAGCTTGGCCTCGATCCGCTCGTCGGACTCCCGGGACTGCGACGAACCCCAGTGGTAGAACAGCGCGAGCCCGGCGGCCTGCCAGACCAGCTGCAGGAACTCGGACTGCCAGTTCTCGAAGGTGCTGGCGAGGAACTCGGGCAGGAACTCGGCCCAGGCGAACGACTGACCGTGCTGGCTGGCCTGGTTGCCGGCCACGGTCATCTGGAAGAGGAACTGCCCGAGCCAGGAGAACAGGAACAGCGCGCCGGTGACCAGGGCGAACGCGTACGCCCTGGGCCACCGCGGCTTGCGGAACGGCGGGCCGGAGGCCCGTTCGCCGCGACCGCGCGCGCTCCGGTCGCCGGACGCGGGCCGAGCCGAGTCGGCTGCCGCCGTGGTGTCGGCCATGACGATCCCCTTTCGACGCATCCCCAGGTCGGCACAGTGCCCCGCGGCGATCGTGCCGAAACGACGCAGCACCGGGGCAGGAAGGGGTCGCACACGCGGGTGGGCCGGAGCACCCGCCCCGACCCACCCGCGCCGATCATCGCGTTGCCATTCTCTCCTAGTTGCAAACTTGTGGCAAGAAGGTCTGGACAGGGCTCGGCGTGAGTAACTAGCCTCATGTCTATGAGTCCTTACATCGCGGATGCGGCGGCCTGGCAGGAGAGCTGGGACCGCCAGCAGGAGGCGTACCTGCCGGACCGGGAGCACCGGTTCACCGCCATGCTCGACGTCGTCGACGCCGTACACGACGCCGACCGTCCGCTGCGCCTGCTGGATCTGGCCGGCGGCACCGGCAGCATTTCGGCCCGCGCGCTGCGGCGCTTCCCCGACGCGCGGGTCACCCTGGTCGATCTGGATCCGGCGCTGCTCGCCCTCGCCCGGGCCTCGCTCGACGGCCGGGTCACCATCGTCACCGCCGACCTCGGCCAGCCGGACTGGCTCGGCGCGCTCCCCCACCGCGAGTACGACGCGGTCCTCACCGCGACCGCGCTGCACTGGCTCCCCGCGGAGCGCCTCACCGGCCTCTACGCCGAACTGCGCGACCTGCTGCGGCCCGGCGGCGTGCTGGTCAACGCCGACCACATGCCGGACGACGCGCTGCCCGACCTGACGAAGCGCCTGCTCGACCGGGCGCGCACCCGGCGGGAGGCCCGGTACGCGGCCGGCGCCGCGCTCTCCTGGTCGGAGTGGTGGGAACGGGCCGGCGCCGACCCCGCCCTCGCACCGGCCGTCGCGGAGCGGCACCGGATCTACCCCACCGGGCACAGTCCGGAGTGGAACCCGCCGGTGTCGTGGCACCTGGCGGCGCTCCGACAGGCCGGGTTCACCGAGGTCGGCACCGTGTGGCGGGGTAGCGTCGACGCCGCCGTGGCCGGCGTCCGCTGACCGACGTCCGGCCGACCGTGACCGGCGCCGGCTGACCGGCGTCCGGCTGGCGGTGGCCGACGTCCGGCCGACCGGTCATGATCGGCTCCATGGCGCCAGCATGGCGGGTGCCGGGCGGGCCGGAAGCCGCGATGCCGCCGGCACGGAGTCGATCAGGGCGTGCCGGCCCCGGTCCTCGCGTCCGCCGGTAGGGTGGGCCCGGGCCAGGCCGGCGATGGCGCGGAAGGAACGGGTGGGTGTCGGGACCGGAGCAGCGGCGCGTCGATCCCGATGTCGACCTGCACGTCCCCGCCGACCGGACGGAGCTGCCCGCCCGTCCCGCCGCATTGCTCGGGGCCGTCGCCGTCGGCGGTGCGCTCGGGGCGCTGGCCCGGGCCGGCCTCGGGTACGCGTTCCCGCCCGGCCCGGCCGGCTTCCCCTGGGCGACCTTCACGGTCAACCTGAGCGGCTGCCTGCTGATCGGGGTGCTGATGGCGCTCCTCGCGCGGCGTGCCGGCGGGCCCGCCCTGGCCCGGCCGTTCCTCGGTGTCGGAGTGCTGGGCGGCTACACCACGTTCTCGACCTACGCAGTCGAGGCGCGACAACTCCTCGCCGCCGGCGCGACGACGACCGCCCTGGCCTACCTGGCGGCGACCCTGACCGGGGCGCTGCTGGCCGTCTGGGCCGGTCACTCCGCCGCCGACCGGTTGGCGGGCCGGGCCGATCGCTCCGCCGCCGGCCGGGTGGCGGTCCGGGCCGGCCGGCTGACTCGGCGCGACCGGGGCAGCGGCAGGGCCGACCGGTGACCGCGCTGCTCATCGCGCTGGGCGCGGCGGTCGGCGCGCCGCTGCGCTACCTGACCGACCGGGCGGTGCAGGCCCGCCTCGGCACCGCCTTTCCGTGGGGCACGCTGACGGTCAACGTGGCCGGCTCACTGCTGCTCGGGTTCCTGGTCGGCCTCCCGGTCCCGCCGGCCGCCGCCGCGTTGCTCGGGACCGGCCTGTGCGGAGCGCTGACCACCTACTCGACGTTCAGCTACGAGACGCTGCGCCTGGCCACCACTGGCCGGGCCCGCGCCGCACTGACCAACGCGCTGCTCAGCGTCACCGCCTGCGTCGCGGCGGCGAGCCTGGGCTACGCCGCGGCCGCCCCGCTGTCCTGACCCGCGCCCCGCGCCCCGCGCCCCGCGCCCCGCGCCCCGCGCCCCGCGCCCCGCGCCAAGATCGTGCTCGATCGCACAAGTAGTGCCCTCCACGGCGCACCGATGCCACTACTTCGCTATTCGAGCGTGATCTGCGCCCGACGCAGACACAGCCGGCGCACCCGACGCCGGCACCGCCGGCTCGTGGTGGTGGTGGTGGTGCCCGTGGCCGTGCCCGGCCGGGTCGTCGGGGTGGTGGTGCGGCGTCTGCGGCCGGCCCAGCTTGTCGGCGAAGCCGGGCAGCGACACCCGGTACGCGCACGTGTCGCAGTTCATCCGGATGTCACCCCGGCGGGCCTCGGCGTGCCGTTCCAGGACCAGCTCGGCCAGCGCGTCGCAGTCACCGATCAGGCCGGCCACCCGGACGTCCAGCTCCGGGTGCTCGGCGGCGAAGGCGCGCGACTGGGCGGCGATCCGGTCCGGCAGCACCCCGGCGAAGAGGAAGTACGGCGCGACGACGATCCGCCGCGCCCCGAGCCGGCGCAGCCGGTCCAGCAGCGCCGGCACGGACGGCTCGGCCAGTGAGACGAAGCCCGGTTCGACGCCGGCGTAGCCGCGGCCCTCCCAGAGCAGCCGGGCCACCTTGGCCACCTCGGCGTTGGCGTCGGGGTCGGTGGAGCCACGCCCGACCAGCGCGACCCACGTGCCGGCGCGGTCGTGCCCGGCGAGCGCGGCGTCGATGCGCTCCTCGAGGACGGTGTGCAGCAGCGGGTGCGGGCCGAGCGGCCGCCCGTAGGCGTACCGCAGGCCGGGGTGGCGCTGCCGCTCGCGGGCCAGCGCGGCCGGGATGTCGCCCTTGCCGTGTCCGGCGGCGGTGAGCACCAGCGGCAACGCCACAAGCGACAGGTGCCCCCGGGCGACAAGCGCGCCGACCGCGTCGGTGAGCGGCGGTGGGGACAGCTCGATGAAGCCGCCCTCGACGTCGCCGACCGCGCCGGCCGCCCGGCGGCGGACCCGCTCGACCAGCGCGGCGAACTGGGCTACTCCCGCGGCGCTGCGGGTGCCGTGGCCGACGATGACCAGTCCGGTCACTGTTCCCCCTCCAGGTGGAGCAGGGCGTTGAGGGCGGCGGCGGCCACCGCCGAACCGCCCTTCTCACCCTGGTTGGACACGGCGGGCAGGCCGCTGGCCCGCAACGCCGCCTTCGACTCGACGGCCCCGACGAAGCCCACCGGCAGGCCGACCACCAGCGCCGGGCGCGCGGGCAGGCTCAGCAGTTCGTCGAGCGCGGTCGGTGCGCAGCCGACCACCCACACCGCGCCGGGGCCGACCCGGTCGAGGGCGAGCCGCATCGCCGCCGCCGAGCGGGTGATCCCGGCCGCCCGGGCCAGGGCGGCGGTGGCCGGCTCGGCGATCGGGCAGGTCACCACCCGGCCGGTGATCCCGGCGGCGACCATCGCCACGTCGGCCACGACCGGCGCGCCGGCCCGCAGCGCGGCCAGCCCACCGGCCAGGGCGGTCTCGTCACAGACCAGGTCGGTCACGTACGCCAGGTCGGCGCTGGCGTGCACCACCCGTTCGGTGACCGCGCGGCTCAGCGGGGGCAGGTGGCCGAGGTCGATCCGCTCGCGCAGGATCCGGTACGACTCGACCTCGATCGGATGTACGACGCGGATCACCCGCGCTCCTCTCCACTGTGGTCCGTGCCGGTGGGGCGGATGGCGTCCACCGGGCAGATCTCCAGGCACTCGAGGCAGCCGGTGCAGCGGTCGGCGCGGACGACGAGGCCGCCGGTGACCGGCCGGAGGGCGTGGGTGGGGCAGGTCAGCAGGCAGGCGCCGCAGCCCTGGCAGGCGTGCACGGCCACCGGGGCGACGCCGGTCATCCGCGCCACCGGTAGCCGCGCGGGGTGACCATCCGGCCGGCGATCACGCGGGTGCGGCTGCTGCCCACGACGACGACGCTGTACATGTCGACCACCGCCGGGTCGAGGGTGGCCAGGGTGGCCAGGTGCACCCGCTGCCCGGCCCGGCTGGCGTTGCGCACGACGCCCACCGGAGTCTCCGGGGGCCGGTGCGCCCCGAGCAGCCGCAGCGCCTCCGGCAGCTGCCAGTCCCGGCTGCGGCTGCGCGGGTTGTAGAGCAACGCCACGAGGTCGCCCTGCGCCACGGCGGTCACCCGCCGGGCGATGACCTCCCACGGAGTGTGCAGGTCGGACAGGCTGAGGTAGGCGTGGTCGTGGCCGAGCGGCGCCCCGAGCAGGGCCGCGGCGGCGAGGCCGGCGGTCACCCCGGGTACGCCGACGACGTCGACGCGTTCGTCGGCGTACTCCAGGGCGGGGCTCGCCATCGCGTACACACCGGCGTCGCCGGACCCGACGAGGGCGACCGCGTGGCCGGCGGTGGCCTCGGCGACGGCGGTCCGGGCCCGCTCCTCCTCGGCGCCGAGCCCGCTGGCGAGCACCCGGGTGCCGGGGCGCAGCAGGTCGCGGACCTGCTCGACGTACTGGTCCAGTCCCACCACCACGGCGGCTCGCCGCAACTCGGTCACCGCCCGGGGGGTGCGCAGGTCGGCAGCGCCGGGGCCGAGGCCGACGAGGGCGAGCCGGCCGCGCGGCGCGTGCCGCGCCACCGCGACGGTGGCCATCGCGCTCGCGGTCTTCGGTACCAGCAGCTCCGCGCCGCCGCCGAGCAGGGCCGCGGCCTCCGCGACGCTCGGGGTGCCGACCGCGGCGCGGACGATGTCGCTGGGGTTGGGCACGTCGACCGCGGCCAGCTCCGCCGCGGGCCAGGTCACCAGGGGTACGCGCAACGCGTCGGCGGTCGCGCGGATGCCCACCTCGTCGGCCTTGACGTCGACGCTGGCCAGGCAGCGCAGGCTCGCCGGGCTCAACCCCGCCGCGTTGAGCACCCGCTCCAGCAGGGCGCGCACCTCGCCGGCCGGCACGCCCCGGCTGGCCCCCACGCCGGCGACCAGAGACGGTGGCCGGAGCACGGCGGTACGCCCGTCCGGCGGCACGAGCCGGTCGGTGACCAGCAGCCGGTGCCCGCCGGGTGCGGCCCGTCCGGCGGGCGGTGGCGGCACGACGCGGACGTTGTCCGGCAGGGCGGGAAGCGGCCAGGCGGTGTCGGCGACCAGCGCGACCGGCTCGCCGTCGAGGATCGCCCGGCTCACCGCGGCGACCGCCCCTTCGACGGGCCAGCCGAGGGTGTCCAGCCCGGGCAGGCCGGTGACGTCGGTGGCGGTGGTGACCACCGGTACGGCGTCGAGCAGCGCCCCGACCTCGGCGGCCAGCGCGTTGGCCCCGCCGGCGTGCCCGCCGAGCAGGGCGACCGCGTGCCCGGCGGCCTCGTCGACCACGACGACGGCCGGGTCCGTGCGCTTGTCGCCGAGCAGCGGGGCGAGGATCCGCACCACCGCGCCGGTGGCCAGGAACGCCACGATCGCGTCGTACCGCGTCCAGGCGTCCCGGAGCGCGTCGGCGGCGCTGCCCGCCTCGACCAGGCGGGCGTGCGGCCACGCGTCGGCGAGGACCGACGCGTGCCGCCGGCCGGCGGCGGTGGCGGCGACGAGCCCGACCTGGCGTGGCTCGGCGGTGCCGCGGGTGTGGGTCACGGGCGCTCCCCGCTGAGGACGACCACCGGGTTGGTGGCCGCGAGACGGACCGACCCGCCGGGCAGGTCGGCGAGGCGGGCGGCGGACAGTTGCACGCCCTCGACGGCGTAGCCGGCGCCGCGCAGCAGGTCCCGGGCCACGACGACCCGGTCCAGTGCGGCGAGCGCGAGGACCACCCGGGCCGGCCGCCGGGTCACGACGGCGGCCAGCGCGCCGGCGCCGCCCCCGCCGACGAAGACCGCGTCCGGCTCGGGCAGCCCGTCCAGGGCGGCCGGCGCGGAGCCGGGGACCACCCGCACGTCGACGCGGTGCCGGGCGGCGTTGGCCCGTACCAGGTCCGCGGCCGCCGGGTCCCGTTCGACGGCGATCACGGCCGCGCCGAGCAGCGCGCATTCGATGCCGACCGAGCCGCTGCCCGCGCCGACGTCCCACACCAGCCGACCCAGCCGGGGTCGCAGACGGGCCACGGCCAGGGCCCGCACCTCCGCCTTCGTGATCATCGAGTCGCGGTGCGCGTACGCGGTCTCGGGCAGCGCCCACCCCCCGGCGGGCGCTGCGGCGGGCTGGTCGTCGACGCGCATCGCCCCGGCTGTCCGTCGGTCGTCGGCGTGCGGCTCCCCGCCGGGTGCGGGCGGCCCGGCGGCGACGCTCACCACCACGTGAGGGTCGGCCCAGGCCCGCGCGGCGGCCTCCGGCGGGGTGGTCCAGGTGAGCCGTTCGGGGCCGGTGCCGAGTTGCTCGGCGACCAGCAGCCGGCGCGACCAGCCCACCAGGCCGGCGCCGACCTCGGCCGCCCCCGCGCCCGGCGCCGTCAGGACCGCCACCAGCGGCAGCGCGCGGCAGGCGTTGAGGGCCGGTCGCACGTCCCGCCCGTGGGCGGTGACCACGGCTGCGCCCTCCCACGGCAGTCCCGCCCGGGCGAACGCGGCGGCCACACTGGACACCGCCGGCAGGACCCGTACCGGCAGCCCGGCCGCCCGCAGCCGCCGGACGATCCCGAAGAACCCCGGATCGCCGCTGGCCAGCACCACGGCCGGCGTGCCGGCGGCGACAGCGGCGGCCAGCCGCTCCACCGCCGGCGCCAGCGGCCCCAGCACGACGGTCCGGGCCCGCGCCGGGACCGTGACCGCGGCGAGGTGCCGGGCCGCACCGATCACCAGCCCGGCCCGCGCCAGCGCGGCCGCGAGCTCGGGGTGCGGCGGGTTGCCGGCCACGTCCATCCCGGCCACGGTCACCAGGGCCGGGCCCGTCTCGGCGGCACCCCGAGCGTCGGCGGCAGCCGGAGCAGCGTCGGCGGGTCGCACACCCGAAGGCATGTCGCGGTAGAGCGATATTCCTGCCAGGCATGAATATGCTTGTCGGTCATACCGCTCGACAGCGGGTGATGTCCGCCGCCCAGCACGGTCCGTGATCCGGCTGTCGGGGACGCTGCCCGCCCCACTCCGCGGTTCGTCGGGAAAGGTCACCGGTCCCACCGCCCGGAGGAGGCGACCACCCGCGCGCCGGCGAAGTTCACCATGGCGACGTCGACGTCGAGCGCGTCACCGGCGAAGCGCCGCAGCACGGCCCGGACCCGGCGGCACAGCAGGTCGCCGGCGGGCCGGAGCAGGCCGGCGGCCTCCCACAGCTCGTACGCGTGCCGCCCGGTGTTCGCGGCGGTGACGGCGGCGGCCAGGTCGGCGTCACCGCCCGCCTCGGCGGTGACCGCGCCGAGCAGGGACAGGTCGACCTTGGAGCGGGTGTAGTGGGTCATCAGCACCCCGGCGGCGAGCTTCGCCAGCTTGCCGGCCATGCCGACGAAGACCAGCCGGGTCAGGCCGTCGGCGACCGCCGCGGTGACCGCTGCCCCGGTGAAGTCGCCGACCTCCACGAAGCACACCTCGGGCAGGTCCGGCAGGAGCCCGCGGGCGGCCCGCTCGGTGCGCCCGCCGGTGCACAGCACCGCGGTCCGCTCCCCCTGCGCGGCCATCACGTGCACCGCCTGCACGACGCTCGCCCGCCAGGAGGCGGTGGAGAAGGGCCGGACGATGCCGGTCGTGCCCAGGATGGAGATGCCGCCGAGGATGCCGAGCCGGCGGTTGGTGGTCCGGCGCGCCATGACCTCCCCGCGCGGGACGCTGATCACCACCCGGACGCCGACCGTGGCCAGGTCGATCACCTCGCCGACCGCGGCGTCGATCATCCGGCGCGGGGTGTCGTTGATCGCCGGGCCGCCGACCGCCAGCCCGAGCCCGGGCTTCGTCACCGTGCCCACGCCCGGCCCGCCCTCCAGGGCCAGTCCGGGGACGTCCCGCCAGTTCACGGTGGCGGTCAGTTCCGCGCCGTGGGTGACGTCCGGGTCGTCCCCGGCGTCCTTGACCACCACCGCCTCCGCCCTCGCCGCCCGGCCGGGCGCACCGCCGCCCGCCGGCTCCACGGCACACCGGGCCACCGGGAAGCGCACCCGCCGCCCGGCCGGCAGGCCGATCTCCACCTCGCCCTGCGGGACGCCGGTGACCAGGGCGGTCAGGGCGGCCTTCGCAGCGGCGGTCGCGCAGGCGCCGGTCGTCCATCCGGTACGCAGCGCGGTGGGCCGGACCTTCGCGGTACGCGGCAGGTCCGGCTCGCGCAGCGGCGGCCCGTCCCAGGTCATCCGGTCCAGCCCTCGTCGGCGGCGACGCGCGAGCGACGCAGGGCGGCCCGGGCGGCCGGCTCGGCCCTGCGGTGGCTGTGGAAGTGGCCCGGGTGGTACAGGTGCGAGCGGGTGCCGGAGGCGGCCAGGGCCGGGCCGACCAGGATCAGCGTGTGCTTCCAGAGGCGGTGTTCCTTCACCGTCGCCGCCAGGTCGCCCACGGTGCAGTGGACGATCAGCTCGTCCGGCCAGGTCGCCTGGTACGCGACGACCGCCGGGGTGTCGGGCGGGTAACCGCCGGCGAGCAGCTCGGCCTGCACCTGCTGGGAGCGGGCGGCGGACAGGAACAGCGCCATGGTGGTGCCGTGCCGGGCGAACTCGCGTACCCGCTCGCCCGGCGGCATCGGCGTGCGCCCGCCCTCCAGGCGGGTGAGGATCACCGACTGGGCGACCTCGGGGACGGTCAGCTCCCGGCCCACCCGGGCGGCGACCGCGGTGAACGACGAGACCCCGGGCACGATCTCCACGGTGAGGCCGAGCGCCCGGCACAGGTCGAGCTGCTCCTGTACCGCGCCCCACAGGGCCGGGTCGCCGGAGTGGATCCGGGCCACCGTGAGACCCTCGGCGGCGGCCCGCTCGTACAGCGGCAGCACACCCTCGATCGGCAGCCGGGAGGAGTCGACGAGCTCGGCGTCCGGGCGGGCGTGGGCGAGGACGTCGGGGTGCACCAGGCTGGCCGCCCACACCACCACGTCGGCGGCGGCGATCACCCGGGCCGCCCGCAGGGTCAGCAGGTCCGCCGCGCCGGGGCCGGCGCCGACGAACCACACCGCGCCGCTCACAGCTTGCCGCCCCGACGCCGGCGGCGCGCCGGCACCAGCAGCGTGGACAGGTACGGCGGTTCGCCCTCGGTCCCGGCGGCCGGGCCGACGAGCTCACCCGGCAGGCCGAGTCCGCTGCCGAGCACGGCGTCGGCGAGGCGGCCCTGCCGGCGCAGCTCGGCCAGCAGTTCGGGATGGCGGCGCCAGCCCTTGTAGGCGACCACCGTCCCGGGCCCGGCGACCGCGTCGGCGAACAGCGCCAGGCCCGCGGTGACCGGCAGCAGCGTCAGCGGCTCCCGCCCCTCACACAGCGGGATCCCGCTGCGGGCGGCCAGCTCCTGCATCGCGGTGACCCCCGGCACGGTCCGCACGGTGACCTCGGGCCGCAGCGCGCGCACGGTCTGCGCCAGGTAGCCGAAGGTGGAGTAGACGTTGGGGTCGCCGATCGTGGCGAACGCGAGCGCCCGGGCGCCCCGGTCGACGGCGGCGGTCACCGTCCGGGCGGCGGCGTCCCACGCGCGTTCCCGGCGCACGGTCACCCCGCCCCGGTCGTCGAGGGCGAACGGCAGCCGGCGCAGCCGGTCCGGCGGCACGTGCGGTGAGACGGTGGTCTCGGCCCGCCCGGGCGTCGCGGTGCCGTCGGCGGCGGGCCGGTCCAGGACGGGTACGAACACCACGTCGGCCTCGCGCAGCACGCGTACCGCCCGCAGGGTGAGCAGTTCCGGGTCCCCGGGGCCGACCCCGACCCCGGTCAGGGTGGCGGTCACCGGGCCGCCGCCTCGACCAGCCGGCGGGCGGCGTGCGGCTGGCCGGCCCAGTGGGTGTGCAGGTAGGAGGCGTGCACCCGATCGCTGACGAAGCCGTGTCGGGTGCCGTCCCAGCGCCACGCCGGCCGGTCGCCGTGGCCGGGGTCGGTGACGGTGCGGTGGAACTCGTGGCCGCGTACCGGTTCGCCGGCGGTGTGCACCGGCGAGTCGGCGGCGGCGACGGCCGCCCGGTACCCGAGGGTGAGCCGGCCGGTCATCCGGGCGGTCAGGTCGAGCCGCCCGCACATCGGCACGCCGTCCAGTTCGCGACCGAGGTAGAGCAGTCCGGCGCACTCGGCGACCACCGGCCCGTCGAACGCGGCCAGGTCGGCGCGCAGCCCGGTGTTGGCGGCGAGCGCGTCGACGTGCACCTCCGGGAAGCCACCGCCGAGGACCACCGCACGGGTGCCGGCCGGTAGCGCCGGGTCGCGCAGCGGATCGAACCGGACGACGTCCGCGCCGGCGGCGGTGAGCAGTTCGGCCGTCTCGGCGTACCCGAAGGTGAACGCCGGACCACCGGCGACAGCGACGACCGGACGGGCCGACCCGGCCGGGCCGCCGACGGCGGCGACCGGGTCCCAGGCCGGCGCGGCCAGCGGCGGGGCACCCCGGGCCAGGTCGAGCACGGCGTCCAGGTCCACGGTGGACGTGACCAGGTCGGCCAGCGCGTCGACGAGCGCCCGCGACTCGGCGGCCCGCTCGGCGACCGGCACCAGCCCGAGGTGCCGCGCCGGGGCGGCCACCCCGGCCGTCCGGGCGACGGCGCCCAGCACCGGTACGCCGACCTCGGCCAGCGCGTCACGCAGCAGCGACTCGTGCCGGGGCGAGCCGACCCGGTTGAGGATCACCCCGCCGATCCGCACGGCCGGGTCGAACGCGCGCATGCCGAGCACCAGCGCCGCGGCGCTGCGACCCTGCGCCGTGGTGTCGAGCACCAGCAGCACGGGCGCGTCGACGAGCCGGGCGACGTGGGCGGTGGAGGCGTACCCCCGGTGGCCGACCGCGCCGTCGTGCAGCCCCATCACGCCCTCGATCACCGCGACGTCGGCGGGGACGGGGACGGTCGCGCCGTGCCGCAGCAGGCCCGCGACCCGTGCCTCCCCGACGAGCCACGGGTCGAGGTTGCGGCCGGGCCGGCCGGCGGCGAGGGCGTGGTACCCGGGGTCGATGTAGTCGGGGCCGACCTTGTGCGGGCTGACCGTGAGGCCGCGGCGGCGCAGCACGGCGAGCAGTCCGGTGGCGACGGTGGTCTTGCCGTGCCCGCTGGCCGGTGCGGCGACGACCACGCGGGGCATCGGCTGGGGCGCGATCACCACTCGATGCCCCTCTGCCCCTTCTGGCCGGCGTCCATCGGGTGCTTCACCTTGGTCAGCTCGGCGACCAGGTCGGCGGCGGCCACCAGGCGGGGGTCGGCGTCGCGGCCGGTGATGACGACGTGCTGGAAGCCGGGCCGGCCGGCGAGGGTGTCGACCACCTCGTCGACGTCCACCCAGCCCCACTTCATCGGGTAGGTGAACTCGTCGAGCACGTACAGGCCGTACCGCTGGGCGGCCAGGTCGCGCTGGATCTGCCGCCACCCCTCGCGGGCGTCGGCGGCGTGGTCGGCCTCGCCGCCGCGCTGGATCCACGACCAGCCCTCGCCCATCTTGTGCCAGGTGACCGGAGCGCCCTGGCCGGTACGGGCGTGCACCTCGCCGAGGGCGCGGAAGGCGTTCTCCTCTCCCACCCGCCACTTGGCGCTCTTGACGAACTGGAACACCCCGACCGGCAGCCCGGCGGTCCACGCCCGCAGCGCCAACCCGAAGGCGGCCGTCGACTTCCCCTTCATCTGTCCGGTGTGGACGACCAGTAGGGGCCGGTTCCGTCGCTGCCGGGTCGTCAACCCGTCCGCGGGCACGTGCGTCGGCTTCCCCTGCGGCATCAGACGGTGCTCCTTCCCGACGCCGCCGCCCCACCGCGTGCGTCGATCTTGCAGTTGTGGCCCCCGATTTCTGCGCTTCCGCCCGGTATGCCGGGGCCGGAAGTGCGTGATCGCGGCGGCGAGGGGGTGGCGAGGGTGGTCACGCTCGTGGCGGTGATCTGCGCCAGCGGGTGGTGGGTCGCCGCCAGGTGGGTGGCCAGACGGTTCGCCAGGTTCAGGCGGACCGGGGCGGATTCGCAGTCGATGACGACGCAGAAGGCACCCGTCGAGCGCAGCACCCGCGCCGCCGCCTCCGCCCGGCGCAGGGGGTCGGGGCCGGCCGTGGCGCGGCCGTCGGTGACGATCAGAACCAGGGGACGCCGTCTCGGGTCGCGAAGGCGTTCCAGGCGCAGCAGGTCGGCGGCGGCGAGCAGGCCCTCGGCCAGCGGCGTACGCCCACCCGTCGGCAACTCGGCCAGCCGGGCCGACGCCGCGAGGACCGAGGACGTGGCGGGCAGGAGTACCTGCGCGCCGGTGCCCCGGAAGGCGATCACCGCGACCTTGTCCCGGCGCTGGTACGCGTCGGTGAGCAGCGCCAGCACGGCGCCCTTGACGGCGCTCATCCGCTGCCGCGCGCCCATCGAGCCGCTGGCGTCGACGACGAAGAGGACCAGGTTGCCCTCACGCCCCTCGCGGACCGCCTCCCGCACGTCGGCCGGGCGCAGCCGTAGCGGCCCGCCGGCCCGTCCCCGGGCGACCTGGTGCGGGGCGGCGGCGCGGACCGTCGCCGGCAGGTGCAGCGCGCCGGGCCGCCCGACGGGCCGCCGCGCCCCGGTGGTGCGCCCCCGCCCGGTGCGCGCCCGCGACCGCCGGCCGGGCACCCCCTCGCCGACGCCGGGCGCGGTGAACACCCGGGCCCGCAACCCACCCTGGGGTACGGCCACCGCACCGCCGTCCGGGCGCCGGCCGTCCGACCGTTGCTCGCCGGCGGTCCGATCCGGACGTGCACCCTGGTCGGCCCGCCCACCGTCGGCCGGCCCACCGTCAATCGGCCCACCGTCGATGGGGTCGGCGACGTCCGTGCTGCCGCCGCGCCCTGGTCCGCCGGACCCGTCCGCCGGACCGTCTCCGCCCGCCGGACCGTCTCCGCCGCCCGGCCCGGAGCCACCGGACGGCCCGCCGTCGGGCCCGGAACCCCCGGTGTCCCGGCCGTCGTCGTCCGGGTCGTCGGGGTGCTCCTCCCGAGCCCGCCGCAACGCCTCGTCCAGACGCTCCTCGTCCAGCCCCGGCGTGTCGAACGGGTCCCGGCGACGCCGGTGCGGCAGGGCGAGCCGAGCCGCGACCCGGACGTCCTCCGCGCCCACCCGCTCCCGGCCCTTCCAGGCGGCGTGCGCGGCGGCGGTACGCGCGGTGACGATGTCGGCGCGCATGCCGTCCACGTCGAACGCCGCGCAGACCTCGGCGATCTGCCGCAGCGCCGCGTCGGTCAAGACCACCCGGTCGAGGCGGGCACGGGCGTCAGCCACCCGGCGGGCCACCGCCGCGTCCGCGTCCGCCCAGCGGGCGGCGAAACCGGCCGGGTCGGCGTCGGCGGCGAGCCGGCGGCGCACCACCTCGACGCGTACGGCCGGGTCGCGGCTGGCGGTCACCTCCACGGCCAGCCCGAACCGGTCGAGCAGTTGGGGGCGCAGCTCCCCCTCCTCCGGGTTCATGGTGCCCACGAGCAGGAACCGGGCCGCGTGGCTGACCGACACCCCCTCCCGCTCGACGTGGCAGCGGCCCATCGCCGCGGCGTCCAGCAGCAGGTCGACCAGATGGTCATGGAGCAGGTTCACCTCGTCGACGTAGAGCACCCCCCGGTGCGCGGCGGCCAGCAGGCCCGGCTCGTAGGCGCGTACCCCCTCGGCGAGGGCCTTCTCCAGGTCGAGCGACCCGACCACCCGGTCCTCGGCGGCGCCGACCGGCAGCTCGACCAGGGCGGCCGGGCGGCGCTCGACGGACGCCCCGCGCGGGTGCGGCCCGTCCGGGCAGCGCGGGTCGGGCGCGGCCGGGTCGCAAGCGAAGCGGCAGCCCGCCACCCGGTCCACCGTGGGCAGCAGGGCGGCCAGCGCCCGCACGGCGGTCGACTTGGCGGTGCCCTTCTCCCCCCGCACGAGCACCCCGCCGATCGCCGGGCTGACCGCGTTGAGCAGCAGGGCGAGGCGCATGTCGTCCATGCCGAGGACCGCCGAGAACGGGTACCCGCTCACCGCACCGCCTTCCGTTCGCGACTGCGGGGCTCGCAAACCCGGCTCACTCCTCGCGCTCACCGCCGGTCCTCCAGGTCGCCCTCGCTGGCCAGGTACGTCTCGCGGAGCCGGTCCAGCGTCGCCGGCTCCGGCTCGGCCCACAGGCCCCGGTCGGCGGCCTCCAGGAGCCGCTCGGTGATGCCGCGCAGCGCCCACGGGTTCGACCGCTCCAGGAACGCGCGGGTCTCGTCGTCGAACAGGTACGCCTCGGCGAGGCGCTCGTACATCCAGTCGTCGACCACGCCGGCGGTGGCGTCGTAACCGAACAGGTAGTCCACGGTGGCCGCCAGCTCGAAGGCGCCCTTGTAGCCGTGCCGGCGCATCGCGGCGATCCAGCGCGGGTTCACCACCCGGGCCCGGAACACCCGCCGGGTCTCCTCGCCGAGCGTGCGGGTGCGTACGTCGTGCGGCGTCGCGGAGTCCCCGACGTACGCGGCCGGCGCGGCGCCGGTGAGGTGGCGGACCATCGCCACCATCCCGCCGTGGTACTGGAAGTAGTCGTCGGAGTCGACGATGTCGTGCTCGCGGGTGTCCTGGTTCTTGACGGCCACGGCGATGCGCGCGAAGGAGCGCTCCATGTCGCCGCGCGCCGCCCGTCCGTCGAGCCCCCGCCCGTACGCGTAGCCACCCCACACCGCGTACACCTCGGCGAGGTCGGCGTCGCTGCGCCAGTTGCGCGCGTCGATAAGCGGCAGCAACCCGGCCCCGTACGCGCCCGGCTTCGACCCGAAGATCCGGGCGGTGGCCCGACGCTCGTCGCCGTGCTCGGCGACGTCGGCGTCCACGTGGGCCTTGACGAAGTTCTCCGCGGCCGGCTCGTCGAGGGCGGCCACCGCCCGCACCGCGTCGTCGAGCAGCGCTACGACGTGCGGGAAGGCGTCCCGGAAGAAGCCGGAGATGCGGACCGTGACGTCGATGCGGGGGCGACCCAGCTCGGTCAGGGGCAGCACCTCGAAGCCGGTGACGCGGCGGGAACGGTCGTCCCAGACCGGCCGGCAGCCGAGCAGGGCGAGCACCTCGGCGATGTCGTCGCCCTGCGTGCGCATGGCGCTGGTGCCCCACACGGTGAGCCCGACCGAGCGCGGGTACCCGCCGGTGTCGGCGAGGTGCCGGGCCAGCAGCGAGTCGGCGAGCGCCACGCCGACGTCCCAGGCGTTGCGGCTCGGGATCGCCTTCGGGTCGACCGAGTAGAAGTTGCGGCCGGTGGGCAGCACGTTGACCAGGCCCCGGGTGGGTGAGCCGGACGGGCCGGGCGGCACGAACCCCCCGTCGAGCGCGGCGAGCACCCGGTCGATCTCGTCGGTGGTGCGCTCCAGCCGCGGCACCAGCTCGGTGGCGGCGAAGCGCAGGACCGCGACGGCGTCCGGGACGGGCCGGCCGGTGACCTCCGCGACCACCGCGTCGGCCTTGTCGGCGTCCCAGCCGAGCGTCTCCATCCCCAGCACGAGGCGCCGCGCCAGGCTCTCGACCAGGTCGACGGCGTCGGCGGCGGTGGCGGCCGGACCGTCGGCCGCCTCGGTGAGCGCCTCGGGCAGGGCCAGCCGCTCGCCGGGTGCGGCGAGCAGCGCGGCCTCGTCCAGGCCGTAGCTCGCGGCGAGCGCCTGCCGCAGGCCGGGCAGGGCGCGGGCACCGCCCCACACCTGCGGCGCGCGCAGCACGGCTAGCACCAGGTTGACCCGTGTCTCCCCGGCCGGCGCGGCGGCCAGCACGTGCAGGCCGTCGCGGATCTGCACGTCCTTGACCTCGCACAGGTACCCGTCGAGGTGCAGCACGAAGTCGTCGAAGTCGTCCGCCGCCGGCATGGCGTCGACGTGCAGGTCCTGGTGCAGCTCGGCGGCCCGGACCAGGTCCCAGATCTGGCCCTGCACGACGGGGACCTTGGCCGGGTCGAGGGCCTGCACGGTCGCGTACTCGTCGAGGAGCTGCTCCAGCTTGGCCAGGTCGCCGTACGTCTCGGCGCGGGCCATCGGCGGCACCAGGTGGTCGACGACGACGGCGTGCGCCCGGCGCTTGGCCTGGGTGCCCTCGCCCGGGTCGTTGACGATGAACGGGTACACCAGCGGCAGGTCGCCGAGGACCGCGTCGGGGGCGCAGTCGGCCGCCAGCCCGAGGCCCTTGCCGGGCAGCCACTCCAGCGTGCCGTGCTTGCCGAGGTGCACCACGGCGTCCGCGCCGAACCCGCCGTCCCCGACGGGCGCGGCGAGCCACCGGTACGCGGCCAGGTAGTGATGGCTCGGCGGCAGGTCGGGGTCGTGGTAGATGGCGACCGGGTTCTCCCCGAAACCGCGCGGCGGCTGGATCAGCAGGGCCACGTTGCCGAGGCGCAGCCCGGCCAGCACGATGTCCCCGCCGTCGGTGTACAGCTCGCCGGGCGGCTCGCCCCAGTGCTCGCGCATCGCCGCGCGCAGCTCCGCCGGCACCTCGGCGAACCACCGCCGGTAGGTCGCCCCCGGCACCCGCGCCGACGCGGCGGCGAGCTGCTCCGGGGTCAACCACTCGACGTCGTGCCCGCCGGCGGCGATGAGGGTGTGGATCAGGTCGTCCCCGTCGTCGGGAACCGGCGGGTCGCCCAGGTCGTACCCGGCGTCGGCGAGCGCGGCGAGCAGCCGCACCGCACTGGCCGGGGTGTCCAGGCCGACGGCGTTGCCGACCCGGGAGTGCTTCGTGGGGTAGGAGCTGAGGATCACCGCCACCCGCTTGGCGGCGTTCGGCACCTGCCGCAGCCGGGCGTGCCGCACCGCGACGCCGGCGACCCGGGCGGCCCGCTCCGGATCCGGCTCGTACGCCGACAGCCCGTCGGCGTCGATCCGTTTGAACGAGAAGGGCACGGTGATGATCCGCCCGTCGAACTCGGGGACCGCCACCTGCATCGCCGCGTCCAGTGGAGACAGTCCGGCGTCGCTGCCGGCCCACTGCTCACGGGTGCTCGTCAGGCAGAGCGCCTGGATCACCGGTACGTCGAGCGCGGCGAGCGCGCCGACGTCCCACGCGTCCTCGTCGCCGCCGCCGGAGGCGTCCGCGGCGACCGTGCCGCCGGCTGCGAGCACGGTGACGAGCAGCACGTCGCAGCGGGCGAACAGCCCCAGCGGGCCGGCTCCGGCGGTCAGCCCGCGCAGCGAGCCGCAGAAGACCGGCAGCGCGTTGGCGCCGGCCGCCTCGACGGCGTCGGCGAGCACGTCCACGAACCCGGTGTTGCCGGCCAGAGCGTGCGCCCGGTAGAAGACGATCCCGACGGTCGGCCGGTCCGGGTCGGCGGGCCGGTCGCCGTGGACCCCGTACGCCGGGGTGCGGGCGGGTGGCGCGAACCCCTCCCCGGTGAGCAGCACCGTGTCGGACAGGAACCGGGCCAGCTGCGCCAGATTCTCCGGACCGCCTTCGACCAGGTAGGACAGCGCCTCGGTGGCCACTCCGACGGGCACGGTGGACGCCGCCATCAGATCCGCGTCCGGCAGGCTCTCGCCGGAGAGCACCACGGTCGGCACGCCGGAGGCGAGCACCGCGGCCAGCCCGTCCGGCCACGCCGCCCGACCGCCGAGCAGGCGTACGACGGCGAGCTCGGCGCCGTCGAGCAGCCCGGGCACGACCTCGGCCCCGACCCGGGCGGGGTTGGCCAGGCGGTAGTCGCCGCCGCTGGCCCGGGCGGCGAGCAGGTCGGTGTCGGCGGTGGACAGCAGCAGGATGCGCACAGGTGGCTCCGGAGAGTGACGCCCGGGCCGGCGCGGGCCGGGCGGGGCGAGGGGCGAGGGGCGAGGCCAGGTCAGCGGCTGCGGCGGGTCACCGCTGCGCGCCGGGGCGCGCCGGATCGGCCGGGAGTGGCCTCGTCAGGCGTGTGCGGAGCGGCCGGCGCGGCGGCGGAGCCGGAACACGCGGCGGCGACCGGAACGGGAACGACGATCATCGTCGATGGCAGGGACGCTGCGCGTCATCGGGTCCTCCTCGGGTGTCCACGCCCTGGGGTGCACCGACGGCCGAAGTATCCTGGCTCCCGGATCGACGCTCACCCCCGGTCTTCCAACCGCGCACGCGCGGCCGTGACTCGCGAGGGGGGATCGCTCCCCGGTGACAGTGGCGGGACCGCGCCGGATTCGCACCGGCTTCCTTCACTGCCGTCCGGCCGCGAACTCTGCCACACCGCCGGCGGCCCGGTCAACGCGGCGCTTAGCGGGCGCGGCGTTCCGGGTGGGCCCGGTTCCAGGCGCGCATCCGTTCCGGGTAGCCGGTCTTCGCCGCTTCGTACAGCGGCAGGGCCAGGCGGTGCGCGAGCGCCGCCGCGACCCGCGGCGAGCCGGTGCGGCGGCGGATCCATTCACCGTCGTGGGCGATCGCCACCACTGTCGTGTCGGTCGCGGTGGTCTCCGGCTCCAGGTAGAACTCGACCCCGGTGTGGCTGGCCACGAACGCCTCCAGGGCCGCCAGGTCCTCGCGGGTGGCCTCCCGGTCGAGCTTCGTCGGGACCCCGTCGGATCCCCGGGTACGCGACCGCCGGCTGAACCAGCCCATGCCGATCTCCTCTCCTCGGCCCGACCTCCAGTTCACCACCTGTTCCTGGCAGTCTCCTGTACGTCGCCTGGTGATCCGATGACGTTAGGGTGCCCGCGTGGACGACACGACGATCGGCGCGGTACGGGACAACGCCGCCTGGTGCGACCTGGTGTGCCGTACGCACGGGCTGGCCGGGGTCGCCGACGACGACGCCTGGTCGGTTCCGCACCGGTCGCCGACCTGGTACCCGGACGCGGTGACCCTCCGCCCCGGCGTGGCGGCGGCCACCCTGCTCGGCCGGATCGAGACCGGTCCGGGCGCGTCGGTCAAGGACAGCTTCGCCGACCTCGATCTCGCGCCGTACGGTTTCCGGGTCCTGTTCGGCGCGCGGTGGATCCACCGTCGCGCCGGCGCCACGCCCCTGCCCGGGGTGCCCCTCACCCCGGTGAGCACGCCGGCGGCACTCGCCGGATGGGCCGAGGCACACGGCGGGGGCGAGTTGTTCCGCCCGGCCCTGCTCGCCGATCCCCGGGTGACGGTCCTGGCCCGCCTCGACGGGACCGGGGTGGCCGGCGGGGCGATCCTGCACCGGGGCGGGCCGCTGGTCGGAGTCTCCAACGTCTTCGCCCGCACCGTCGGGCCGGCGGAGATCTGGGCCGCGCTGCCAGCCACCGACGCGCTCGTCGGCTACGAGTCCGGCGACGACCTGGTGGCGGCGGAGCGCGTCGGTTTCCGCACCGCCGGGGCCCTGCGGGTCTGGCTCCACGACTGACCTGATGCCCCGCGGCCCCCCGGCTGCTCCGACGGGCCGCCGAGAACCATTCGCTGACGAGCGATATGACGGAGAGGCATATTCATGCCGGACAGGAATACTGCTCGACGGCGAACCGCCCACCACGCGTGACACGCCGCGTCCCCGACACGCCGCGTCACTCGCGTCTCAGCGGGCCGGCGGGCGGGTGACCGGGACCAGGGCGAGCGTCGGCAGCAGCAGGATCGGCACCACGAGCAGCGCCTGCAGCGTGCCGACCCGGTCGCCGAGCAGGCCCAGCAGCGGCGGGCCGGCGAGGAAGGCGGTGTACCCGATCACGGCGACCACGCTGACCCGGGCCGGAGCCCGGTCCTCCTCGTCCGCCGCGGCGCTCATCCCCACCGGGAAGCCGAGCGACGCCCCGAGTCCCCACAGCGCCACGCCGACGACCGCCACCGGCCCGGAACCGGCAAGCACCGCCAGGCCCGCGCCGAGCACCGCGAGCAGGATCGTGCCGGAGAGCACCGGCACCCGGCCCCACCGGTCCAGGGCGACGGTGCCGACCGTCCGGCCGAGCGTCATGCCCACCACGAACACCCCGAAGACGGCGGCCGCGGCGGCCTCGCTGAGGTCGTACCCGTCGACGAACGCGACCGCGACCCAGTCGTTGGCGGCGCCTTCGGTGAAGGCCGCGACCAGCACGAACAGGCCGATGAGCAGGGTCCGTGGCTCGCGCCAGGCGGCGAGCAGCGCCCGGCGGCGGGTCGCCGGCGACGTCCCCTCGGCGGCCGGCGTCGTCTCGGCCACCGGCAGGAACGCCCGGACGCCGAGCACCGTGCCGGCCAGCACCGCCGCCGCGATCACCGACAGGTGGACGGCCACCGGCAGGCCGACTCGCGCCGCCCCGGCGCCGAGGCCGGCCCCGGCGACGGAGCCGAGGCTCCACGCGGCGTGGAACCGCGGCATGATCGTGCGGCCGAGCCGCCGCTCCACCGCGGCACCCTCGATGTTCATCGCGACGTCGCAGGTGCCGGACCCGTAGCCGAAGGCGAACAGGCCCAGGGCCACGCCGGGCAGCCAACCGGCCGCGCTCGCCGAGACTCCGGCGACCGCCAGGCCGGCGGCGACCAGCGCGGTCGCCACCACGACCGTCCGGGCGGTGCCGAGCCGCTGGGCGACCAGGCCGGAGGTGGGCATCGCGAGGATCGCGCCCGCCGACATGGCCAGCAGCAGCAGCCCGAGCCGGCCGGCGGTGAGGTCGAGCGCCTCGCGCACCGCCGGGACCCGGGAGAACCACGAGCCGACGGCGAGGCCGTTGAGAGCGAACACCGCCACGACGCCGTTGCGGGCGGCCAGCACCGACCGGGGTACGACGGGTGGGGCGGCCGGGGCGGTGACGCTGCTCACGGGCGGGGTTCCTCTCCTCACGCGATGTTGCCTGCTGCACGATCGCACATCTGAGAACGCTCCCACCACAAGCCGGATCGCCCCTTACCCGGCGGGCGCCCGACGGGCGATGATGCTCACACGACGCGGGCCGCCTCACCGGCCGCGAGGACGGGGGAACCACCATGCGCAAGCCGATCCGGCCACCGACCCTGGAGGACGTCGCCCGGGCGTCCGGCGTGTCCCGAGCCACCGCCTCCCGGGTGCTCGGCGGCACCGGGTACGCCTCTCCCGGCGCCCGGGACCGGGTTACCGCCGCCGCCGACCGGCTCGGCTACGTCCCGGACCCGGCGGCCCGCGCCCTGGTCCGGGGCACCGGCGTGCGGCTGGCCACGGTCGTCTGCGGCACCTCGCCACGGGTGCTCGACGACCCGTACGTCGACCGGTTCGTCGGTGCCGCCGCCCGGGTCTGCGCCCCGCACGGCGTGGGCGTCACCCTGCACTGGCTTCCGACGCGGGAACCGGGCCGGCTGCGCGAGCTCACCGAGGACCGGGGCGTGAGCGGGCTGATCCTGCTCAACACGACCGCACCGGTGCTGGCCGCCGTGCCCGGGGCGATGCGCGGCCGGGTCGCCTCGATCGGCGTCGGCTCGCCGCTGGTGTCCTCGTTCGACGTCGACAACGGCGGTGGCACGGCGGCCCTGGTCCGGCACCTGTACGCCACCGGCCGCCGCCGCATCGCCATGGTCAGCGGGCCCCGCTGGCTGCCCTGCGCCGGCCGCTCCGTGCACGCGTACCGGCAGGTGATGCACGAGGCCGGGCTGCCTTCCCGACTGGTCCGGGGAGACTTCACCGCGCACCGGGGCCGGGTCGCGGCGCGGGAGATCCTGGACCGGTGGCCCGACACCGACGCGATCGTCGGCGTCAGCGACGCCACGGCGCTCGGCGTGATCGACCGGCTGCACCGCGACGGCGCCCAGGTGCCCGGAGACGTGGCCGTCACCGGCTTCGACGACATCCCGCTGGCCGCGATGACCACCCCCGCCCTCACCACCGCCACCCACCCGGTCGCCGAGATCGCCGCCGCCGCGGCGACCGCCGTGCTCACCGGCGGCGCGGTCCGCCCGCCGACGGTCTTCCCGTCCCGACCGGTCCGCCGCACGAGCGGCTGACCCGGGCGGGATTGGCGGCCGCGCCGGCGGGTAAGCGCCGGCCGTACGCTGCGCCGACCGAAGGACGTGAGCCCGTGGCCGAACCCGCGCCGCCGCACCGGGCGCCGGAGGAGAACCCCCGGCACGGCCGGCTCACCGCGCGGCCCGGGCCGCCCTCGGTCCGCGGCGGGACCGGGCTGGTCCCGGCGCCCGACGCCCACGGTGGCCCGCCGGCCCTGGTGTACGCGCCCGAGCCCGCCGACGGAACGCCGTACCGTCTGGTCCTGTTGCTGCACGGGGCCGGCGGCTCGGCCCGGCAGGGTCTCGACCTGCTGCTCCCGCACGCCGACACGCACCGCCTGCTGCTCGTCGCCCCGCAGGCCGCCGCCTCCAGCTGGGACGTGATCGTCGAGGGCTTCGGCGTCGACGTACGCCGCATCGACACGCTGCTGGCCTCGGTCTTCGCGGGTCACCCGGTCGACGGGGTGGCGTTCGCGGGCTTCTCCGACGGCGCCTCGTACGCCCTCTCGCTGGGCCTGACCAACGGCGACCTGGTCGACGCGGTGGTGGCCTTCTCCCCCGGCTTCGCCGCGCCGCTGGTCACCCACGGCCGGCCCCGGGTGTGGGTGTCGCACGGCGCCGCCGACCCGGTGCTGCCGGTCGACGCCTGCAGCCGGCGGCTGGTGCCCCGGCTGCGGTCGCTGGACTACGACGTGACCTACCGCGAGTTCCCCGACGGGCACGAGGTCCCCGCCGGCCTGCGCGCCGAGGCGGTCGCCTGGCTCACCGGCGGGGTGTGAACCCCCGCAGGCACCGGCTCGGTGCAGCCGTGCCAGGCTGACCGGCATGGCGGACCGGCACGCGATCGTGGTGGGTGGCGGCATCGGCGGGCTCGCGGCGGCGGTCGCCCTGCACCGGCGTGGGTGGCGGGTCACGGTGCTGGAACGCGCCCCCGAGCTGGGCGAGGTGGGCGCGGGGCTCACCCTGATGGCGAACGCGCTGCGCGCGCTGGACGCGCTCGGCGTCGGTGCGGCGGTCCGGTCCCGGGGCACCCCGGACACGCCGGGCGGGCTCCGCACGTCGACCGGTCGCTGGCTGTCCCGGGTGGAGGCCGCCGACATGACCCGGCTGCTCGGCACCACCGCGCTCGGCATCCACCGGGCCGATCTGCACCGGATCCTGTGCGAAGCGCTGCCGCCCGACGCCCTGCGTACCGGGTCGGAGGTGACCGGCGTCGACCCGGACACCGGCGAGGTGAGCGTGCCCGGCTCGACCGACCTCCGGGCCGACCTGGTGGTGGGCGCCGACGGGCTGCGCAGCGTCCTGCGGTCGCAGCTCTGGCCGGCGACGCCACTCCCGTCGTACGCGGGCAGCACCGCCTGGCGCGCGGTGACCGCGATGCCCGGGCCGGCGCCGACCGCGATCAGCTGGGGGCGCGGCGCCGAGTTCGGCATGGTGCCGATCGGCGGGGACCGGCTCTACTGGTTCGCCGCGGTCAGCGCTCCGCCCGGCACGGCGGCCCCGGACGAGCTGGGGGCGGTGCGGGAACGGTTCGGCAACTGGCACGACCCGATCCCGGCGCTGCTCGCGGCGACCCCGCCGGAGGCGGTGATCCGCACCGACCTGTACCACCTCGCCACACCACTGCCGTCGTACGTGCACGGTCGGGTGGCGCTGCTCGGCGACGCCGCGCACGCGATGACCCCCAACCTGGGGCAGGGCGCCGGTCAGGCCGTGGAGGACGCGGTGGTGCTCGGCGCGGCCTGCGCGGGCGCCACCGACGACGACGTGCCGGCCGCGCTGGCCACGTACGACCGGCAGCGCCGGCCCCGCAGCCAGGAGATCGCCCGCGCCTCGTACCGGATGGGGCGGTTCGGCCAGCAGCTGCGCCAGCCGGTGGCGATCGCCGCGCGCAACGCGCTGCTGCGCCTGACCCCGGCCCGGGCGTCGCTGCGCGGCATGGCCCGGTACGCCGACTGGCGGCCACCCGCCTGACGCGCTTCGCAGGACGGGGGAACGGCCGGTGCGGCCGCTCCCCCGTCGCTCACGCGGGACCGGATGTCAGCCGGTGAACGTGAAGTAGGCGCGGTACTGGAATCCGTCGTCGAGGGTCAGCACGAACTCGCGGCAGGTGCCGGCCCAGGCGGGGTCGGTCTTCCACGGGTACAGGTACTGACCGTTGGCGTTGCCGGACAGCTTCGCGTTGCCGGGCGTCGCCGCCGCGACCGGAACCGGCCGGGGCGTGATCGACCCGTCCGGGTTCACCGTGGCGAGCGTGTCGCAGTCGACCAGCCGCGAGTACGGCGAGTTGCTGGCGAGGATGTCCAGGCCCCGGTAGCCGGCCAGCTTGAACCTCATCGGCACCGCGTCGCCGGCGTCGACGGTGTTCAGGGCCGGCTGCGCCGCCCGGCCGGTGAAGTCACCGCGGCACGACGGGTGCGTGTCGAACGCCTCGGTGTTGTCGTCGCGGTTCGTGGTGCCCTGCACCGCGCTGTAACCGAGACCGCGCCGGGCGAACGACGCCCACAGCGTGCAGGCGTTCTCCCCGCCGGTCAGCGCCGCGTCGGCGGCGATGATGGCGTTGCGGCCGGTCACGAAGCCCGGACCGCAGCCCTGCATCTTCAACCCGTCGATCACGAGCTGCATCGAGAGGTTGTTGCCGCCGGTGTTCCAGGCGTCGTAGACGTTCGGGTTCAACCCGTGCCGGTCGACGAGGTCCCAGGTCATGTCCCACAGCACCGCCGCCCAGCCGTGCCCGATGCCGTGCGGCGCCGCCAGCGACGTGCCGTTCAGCCAGCCGCCGGTCCTGATGCTGTCGTAGGTGAACGGTTGGACCTCCATGTTGCGCGAGTACGGCCGCGGCCGCAGCCCGGCACCGCTCCGGTTCTCCTGGAACAGCACGTACGGCACCAGCCCGCGCTGACCGTCGGCCGTGTCGAGCTCCGGGTTGAGCAGGGTGGTGACGGCGAAGTAGTCGCTCCAGCCCTCGCCCATCCGCTCGTCGCCGGTCAGGCAGTTGATCGTCGGGCCGCCGGTGAGCCGGTTGGAGATGCCGTGCCCGTACTCGTGGATGATGATCCCGGCGTCGAGGTCGCCGTCGCGGATGCCCGGGTGGTCCGGGTGCTTGCGCGCGGTGCCGGTGACGTCGCCCGCGGCGATCGCGGCCTTGATGGCGGCCCCGTCGGCCTGGGTAACGGCGACGGCCGGAATGGTGACCGGCGCCGTCGTCATGGAACCGGCAAGCACCGGCGCGACCCCGGCCGCGTTGTGCGCGACCACGACCGCCGCGGCGCCGAGGGACTCGGCGACCTGGGTGCGCTGCAGGTAGCTGCATGCCGCCGTGCCGCCGTCGACCACCGCGATCCAGTCGCCGCCGGGCGTGCCGGCATACGCGTCGGCCGCACAGCCGGTGCCGCCGTGGACGAACCGGCCGGACCGGCCGGCCGCCGACAGCGCCGGGCTGAACCGCGACCAGGACGCGTCGAAGGACCCGACGCCGTCGACGACGACCTGGTTCTGAGCGCCGAACTGGTTACCGGGCCACAGGTACATCTGCATCCGGGGGGTACCGGTACCGTCCAACGCCGGCGTCGAGAAGTTCGCGTTGTTGGTGCCGTTGCCGTCGGCGGCCTCGGCCCGCACGTGGTCGCCCGCCGCGCCGCCGCGACCGTAGTTGTCGACCTGGAAGTTGCCCGACGCCTCGTCGAAGCCGTAGAGGTAGGAGACGTCGTGGATGATGTTGTTCCAGTAGAAGAGGTTCGCCGTCGCCGCGGCCCGGTAGTTCTGCGGGTTCTCCGCGAGGTCGAGCGGGAAGTCGAAGGTCAGGCCGGGTCCGCCGTCGGGGCTGCTGCCGAAGTCCGCGGTGTTGTCGACGTCCTGGTCCTGGTACGCGTGGACGTTGTTGCCCTGCGTCGTGGTGTGCTCGGCGCCCGGGGCGCCGTCGGTGTCGTGCCAGCCGTGCGGGGACGCGGTCGCGTCCGCCGGGTTGGTCACCAGGGTGCGCGGCCCGTCGTTCGGGCTCTCCGTCGGGTAGCCGTAGACCCGGTAGCTCGATCCGTCCGGCACCGGGTTGCGGGTGCCCAGGCCGCCGGCGGAGGTCGCCAACGTCCGGCCCTTGACCTGGCTGAGCGTGCCGTTCAGTTGGTCGACGTGCTCGTGGGTGGTCCAGTCGTCGGCGGCGAGCAGCTCACCGGTCTGGGCGTCCACGGTGGCGTTCCACAGGTGCGCGTCGGAGGAGTCGTCGATCACCAGCTGCCACGCCAGCCGCAGTCCCTCGTCGGTCGGCTGCCAGCCCAGCTTCGCCGGGATCGGCTGGTCGGAGATTCCGCTGCCGGACACCACGGTCCGTTTCGCCGCACCGCTGGCCCGGCTCATCACCCGCGGGCTGTTCGGCTCGGCGAGCTTGAGGCCTTCCGCGGCCGCCTCCACCGCCTGCACGGCGTTTAGCGACGCGGTCCCGGACACCTGCTCCGACAGGCCCGCCACCAGGGTGTCACCGACGAAGACGACACTGCCGTCCCGGGCGACGTTCACCGTCGCGGTGGCACCGAAAACCTCCAGGTCCTGGTACCGCTGCGCCAGGTTCACGTGCGTGACACCGTTGTGCCGGCTCGTGTACCGCGACGCCACCGTGAGGTCGCCGAGATCGGCCTTGCCCACGCCGTACCGCCCCGGGTTCGCCCGCAGGTAGTCGATGGCGATGGCGTCCGGCGTCCCCTCGTTCGGACCGGTCAGGAAGAGCGGATTCGACCGCGCCGCGCCCTCCTCCGGCGCGGCCGACGCCGACGACGTCGGAAGCGAGGTCAGCGCGACGACAAGAGTCGTGGACAACAACAGGGCCGCGCTTCGGCGGCCACGGGATGGACGGATAGTCGGGGGCACGGCTACTCCCTCCGGGAGGTTGGCGACGATGCCGCTCACGACCACCGGCGCGGTCCGGCGCGTGGTCCGCGCCGCCCAGCCATCGATCACGATAGGTAGTTGCGCCTGGCGATGTGAGTGGTCCCGACGCTACGGTTCGCCCCGGGCCAGGTCATCCGACGAATGTCAAAGATTTTGATCGATACGTCCTACACCTGTCGCGGAAGACTCCGGCGGCTGGCCGGCGCGGGCGGTCAGCTCGGCGTGCGTCGGCGAGTCGAGGAAGCGTGCCAGCATCTCGGCGGTGCCGGGCGTGTACGGGCGCCCGTCACGCAGCTCGTCGGCGGTCAGGAAGACGATCGCGGCGCCCTCGCCGACTGTCACGTCCTCCTGCCGCGCCCGGGTGGCGGCGCAGAAGTAGTGCTTGACCCGACCCTGCTCCGGCAGCTCCTGCCGGCCGAACAGCACAAGCGGCCCGGTCGGCGCGAGCCCGGTCTCCTCCCGCAGCTCGCGCAGGGCCGTCTCCTCCGGGCTCTCCCCCGGCTCGCCGTGGCCACCGGGCAGCCCCCACATGTGCGGGAAGTACGCCGCCTCACCGTCGCGCAGCTGCATCAGCAGCCGGCCCGACGGATCCACGAGCAGCACGCAGGAGATCGGAATCATGCCGGGCAGCCTAGCTAGCGGGCCCGACATCGATGCCGCCGAAAGCCGCGCGGCCGATGCGGACCAGCCGCGCGCGGTCGGTGTCCGTTCCGAGCATCCCGGCGAGCCCCGCCGCGTACGCCGAGGCCGCGTCCACGCCCAGCCCGGCCGCCACGGCGTACTCGTCGGAGAGCGTGATGTCGAACAGCGCCGGGTCGTCGGTGGACACCGAGCAGCGGACGCCGGCATGGTGCAGCAGCGTCAGCGGATGCGGGCGGCCCGGGTCGGCCACCCGCAGTCGCAGATTGGACGTCGGGCAGACGTCCAGCACGATCCCGCGCTCGACCAGCTCGGTCACCAGGTCGGGGTCGTCGACCGCGCGCACGCCGTGCCGGATCCGGGCCGCGCCCATCGCCAGCACCTCGCGTACCGCCTCCGGCCCGGCCGCCTCCCCCGCGTGCGGGACGAACGGCAGCCCACCGTCGCGGGCAAGCGCGACCGCCCGGGCGTACGGCAGGGTGGGGTGCCGCCCCTCCGCGCCGGACAGGCCGAACCCCACCACACCCCGCCCGGCGAAGCGGACGGCGATCCGGGCGGCCTCCTCGGCGTACCCGACGTCCTGTCCCCGGAAGACCTGCGGGGTCAACCCGACCGACACCCCGTACCGCTCCCGCGCCTCGGCAGCGGCGTCCACGCAGGCGGCCAGCACGTCCGCCCATCCGTCGAGCCCGAGCCGGGGCTCGGCGTCCACGATCGGCTCGATGTGCACCGCGCCGTGCCCCGCGGCCTCCTCGGCGTACGCGAGCAGGGCGATCCGGTAGTCCGTAGGCGTCCGCAGGCATCCGGTGGTCGCGTTCCAGGTGACGATGAAGTCGTGCAGGTCGGCGAAGCGGCCGGGGCTCGGCGCGGGCGGCGCCATCCCGTTGCCGACCGCGATGTCGGCGAGCAGGGCCGGGCGGACCGTGCCCTCCAGGTGGACGTGCAACTCGATCTTCGGTTTCGGCACCGCACCAGTGTGGCCGAAAGCCGACGGCACCTCGCGGACGGCGGTGCCACCATGGATCGAAAGGTGCAGCGGGGAGGAGCGCGCCATGGTCGCCGGGATCGTCAGCGCGGTCGTCAACACGGTCGCCGGGGCCACGCTGGGCGGCCTCCTCGCCGGTCCGGTCGGCCTACTCGCCGGCGCGATGGCCGGCCTCGTGCCCGGCGCCGTGTTCGCTGGGGCGGTCGCCACGGCCGGCGTCTACCCGCGCGGCCGGCGCGGATTCCTGCTGTTCCTGGTCGACCACACCTGGAGCCTGCCGAACACCGTCCTCGGCGCCGTCTACCTGGCCCTGCACCTGGCCGCCGGGCACACCCTCGACCGGCCCGGCTCGCGGCACGCCTGCCGGGTCAACGTGGTCGAGCCGGTCTGGGCCCGCTACGCCACCACCCTCGGCACGGTCTGCGCCGGCTCCGGCCCGCGGGTACAGCGGCACGAGGACACCCACATCCTCCAGGCGCGGCTGCTCGGCCCGCTCTACCTGCCGCTGGTCGCCGCCAACTACGCGCTGTTCACCGTCGCGCCGGTGTGGTGGCTGTGGCACGACCACGCGGGCGCCCCGATCAACCGGTTCCGGCGGTACTTCGAGGTCGGCGTGTACCCGCACGTCTGGCACGAGGCGCACGCGTACCGGGTGCAGGGCCGCCCGCCGCGTTGACCCGTGGCACGAATCGGGTAGAAGTGGGTCATGGAGTTTCCCGCGCACCTCGCGACCATGCCGCTGCACGCGATCACCGAGATCCACGGCGAGCCGGGCCTGACCGCCCGCTTCCGGCTGGAGATCGCGGGCTTCGACGAGGCGGCGCGGGCCCGGCTCACCGACGCGCTGGACCTGGCCGCCCACCTGCACCGCGACGACCGACGCGTCCGCGAGCCGTACCTCAACCACCTGCTGCGGGTCGCCATCCGCATGCTGCACCACTACCAGGTGCGCGACGTCGACGTCATCGTCGCCGGCCTGCTGCACGACGCGGTCGAGGACCACCCCGCCGAGCTGGCCGCCGCGGGCCTTGCCGCCGCTGTCGAGCCCGGCGCCGACGTCCGCTCGGCCGCGCTGGCCACGCTCGCCGAACGGTTCGGCCCGCGCGTCGCGCGCCTCGTCGCCGCCGTCACCAACCCGGTGTACGACGATTCGCGCGACCGCCACGAGCAGTACCGCGAGCACGTCGCCGCCAGCCTCGACCGGGAACCGTGGGCGCGGGTCATCAAGATCTCCGACTTCACCGACAACGGGGTGGGCGTGGTCTACTCGGTCGGGCCGAAGGTGCCGACGTGGGCGGCGAAGTACCGGCCGCTGGTGCCGGTGCTTCGGGAACTGGTGACCCGGCCGGACACGCCACTGTCGGCGGCGGTGAAGCAGCACATCCTCGGTCAGCTCGACCTGGCCGAGGAGCGCTTCAGCGCGATCCTGGACCCGCAGCCGATCTGAGCCTAAGGCTCCCGCATCCAGGTCTTCGGATCGGTGACGAAAACACCCTTGCCCTGCAAGCGGCGGATGACCCGCAGGGCTTCAAGTCGGACGTAAGCCAGCTGCACAGTCCCGTAGCTGACGCGGTAGGCCGCGCGTGTGTCGGCGATCGACGGGAGCCGGTCGCCTGGCTTGAGCTTCCCCGCTCTGACGTCGGCGATGACGTCGTCAGCGATGCGTAGATATTCGGCTGATTCGGGCATGTCACTCCTCGCGTGGCATCCCGAATTCGATCACAACCGTGACACCTAAACAATGGCCTTTACTTCCCTGTGTTCCCTAGTTATGTTTCTTCCGAGCCGCTCCTCGCGTGGCAACGAGTCCGGCTCATCCCCCTGGTCGGGGCGGGTGCGCGTGCCCGTCCCGACCCTCCGGACTGCTCCGCTGTCGTACCGCTGATTCGAGCTGCGGCGGCGGAGCGGGCGGGCCGTGCGCGGCCGGCGTGCGGACGGCCCGCCCTTCCACCCCACCAGTTCCCGGCTGCACCGGAAAGGACCGACGTGGCTCAGGTGTACCGAGGTGGCCAGCTCTACGGGACCGGCCACCCGGCCCGGCTGACCCCGCACGAGGTGCGGACCCGCGATTTCACGCCGCGCCGACGCGGCGTCGACCCCGATGAGGTACGCCAGTTCCAGGCGCTTGTCGCCGACGAACTGGCCGACCTGCACGGGCAGGTCCGCAGACTGACCGAGGAGAACGAGCGGCTCAAGCGGGCGCTGCGCGACTGGCAGACCATGCACGCCCGCGAGTGCCGGCCGCCGAACTCCGGCCACTGGTGACCGCGCGCCCCTCTCCCGGCGACCTGCTGACCGTCGACGGCCGCGCCTCGGTGCAGTTCGCCGGGGACCGCGCGCTGACCTTCCGGGTCGTGTCGGTGTCCGACCAGCCGACGTACCACGGGTGGATCTGGCTGACCGGGTACGTCCTCGACCGGCGCGGCGAGGCGACCGCCAAGCGCGAGATCTACGTCCAACTCTCCGGCCTCCGCCGCACGCCGCAGCAGGCGCCAGCGCGCCAGGTCACCCGGCGCGGTGGAACTGATGTGCCGCGCGCAGTGCCGGCACGACCGTCCCGTGCAGATACGGCGCTGGAAGTCCGCCTCCGAGTGGAACACCATCCGCCCGGCCCGCAGTTCGTCCAGCACGGTGTTCATCGGCACCGCTCCAGCGATTCGCACGCGCACTTCTCCCGTGCAGCGTCGGTCCCCCGAGAGGATCGAATCGCCATGGTGACCGACCTGAAGCCGTCGACGGAAGCCATCAATCAGTCATGAATACGTGCCCGTGATATCACGGTGGGCGATTCTTGATATCATCGACGCCGACTGCCAGCAGAGGAGCCCGTACCATGTCACGAACGATCCTGGACGTTGACGACGACCTGCTCGCGGAAGCGGCGAAGATCCTCGGCACCACCACCAAGAAGGCGACAGTCAACGCCGCTCTTGAGGCCGTGGTCAACCGGGAGAAGCGACGTGAGTTTGCCGACTGGCTGAAGACTGGCGGACTTCCGGATCTGACCGGCGGAGCCGGTGCGGCCAAGCCGGATGCGGCGTGAGTCGCGAGCTGTACCTCCTCGACAAGTCGGCGCTCGCCCGCTGGCCCAAGCCCGCAGTAGCTCCCGTGCTTGACGAGCTGTCCGACCGAGGGCTGCTGGCGGTGTGCGGAGCGGTGGAGATCGAGGTGATCCACAGTGCTCGCACGGCCAAGGACGCGCAGCGCGCGCGTTGGTTGCTCGGCGGCTTCCAGCGGCTCGCCATGCCTGACGAGATCTGGGATCGGGCAATCGATGTCCAGGTCCAGGCGATCCACAAGGGTAACCACCGAGCCTTGTCCATGGCGGACCTGCTGATCGCCGCAACCGCCGAGCGCCACGGCGCCACGGTGCTGCATTACGACGGCGACTTTGACATGATCACGGCAATCACCGGTCAGCCGACAACCTGGGTGGTGCCGGCCGGCTCGGCGGACTGAGACGAGGAGTCAACCCGCGATCGTTGACTGCCGAAACGGCGTCAGGAAGCCGCCACCGCGCTGCGGTGAGCGTTGGCGACCCAGGCGTCGGGGAGAGCGATCCACTCGTTGTCGCCGACCCGCGCCACGACACCCTTCAGCTTGGGCGGCAGCGCCGGGTCCTCCCTCGGGCAGAGCACCACACGTCGCCCTTCCCACCACGTGCCGCGTCGGTCATGGGTGACCTCGTCCACCTGCTCGCCTGCATGCAGGAGACCCTGAGGTCACGACGCCGGTCACCGGCGAACCGGCGGCCCTAGCGTCGCTGCTGCAGCGCCGCGGTCACCGCCTTCGCGTCGAAACGGGCCGGGTCGAAGTCGCTCGGCTTGTCCAGGCCGAGCCAGTCCAGCCGGTCCTGGTGCTCCGGATGGGTGGGGTCGCCGAGAATCTCCACCAGTTCGGCGTACCCCCACACGCCGCCGCAGTCCTCCGGCGGCGCGGCCCGCCGCCCGCCGACACAGCGCGGGTACGCCACTGCGCCGTCCCGGTCGAGGACCTTCTCCACCAGGATGTCGTGCTCCCAGTTGTCCCCGAAGTCGTACGTGTACCGCACCTTGTCGCCCGCCCCGGGAGCGACCTGTTCCAGGGTGACCCGGGAACCGGCGCGGTGGCCCAGGTCCGCATCGGGGTGGCCGAAGCTGCCGTACGGCGTCTCGAAGACGTGCAGATGGCTGTCCTGCCAGCCGAAGGCGACCTGGATCATCTCGTGCAACCGGGCGAGGGTGACGTCGGCGGGCACCTCGAGTCGCCGCCAGATCGGCGGGCGGGCTCCGCGCAGGCCAACCTTGATCTGATAGATCGGTGCCGGGCCGGCGGCCTTCTTGCGCTTCGGTGGCAGGCTGGCGGGACGACGCTGGACCGGTACGAGACCACCGCGCGGGCTCGGCTCGATGCGGTCGAGCAGCGCGAATATCGACGCGACATCGCGTTCCGCGTCGTGCAGGGGTCCACGCTTGCGGGGCCGGGGCTCGGGGAGCGACCGAATCCAGCTGCGCAGCAACAGCGCCAGCGCTTGGAAGCCCGGCCCGTCCTCATCGAGGAGTTCTTCCAGCACTTCCGGGTTGTCGTCGTCGTGTTCGGCGCGGACGTCCAGCGCGTCCTCGACAGCCCGGCGGAAGTCCCCCGGACGAAGCTTCTTCTCCGTGACGTCGGCACCCTCGGCACGCATGTCGGCCAGGAGCCCCTCGCGCGCCTCGTCCCACTGATCGGGATCGAACAGCAGGATGTGCGCGGCGGCGCCGCAGTCCTCGCTGTCCACGGTGACGAAGACCGCGTGCGATCGGCCGGCCCGCTGGAACCTGCCGGCCAGCAGGCACGTCTCGCCCCAGGGATTCACGAGACGGCGGCAATCGTGAACGGTGACCGGAGCGTCCAGGTCGGCGAGCCAGGGCGGCGCGTTGACGTCGGCATCGGCGAGCCGGCGGGCCGCTTCCGCCGCCGCCTGAGCGACCGCGCCGTCGGCGACCGAGGCGATCGCCGCCAGCACCGCCCGCGCCTCCGGGGTGGCCTTCGCCTCGAACGCCGGCACGAACAGGTCGACCATCGCGGCGTCGAAGCCATCGCCCATCGCCGCCCCGGTCGCCAGCAGCATCGAGGCGACGATCTCGACCTCGGTCGGATCGTGCATGGACTCGAGGTCGACCGCCTGCGGGAGAAGGTCCTCGATCTGCCCCGGCAGCGGCGCCGCCGCGCAGTGAGGGCAGTCGCACTCCACCGGCGCGCGTACCACGGCGAGTGGCGCACCAGCGCGTACCGATCGGTTCTTTCCCTTGCGTCGACGGCCTCGGCTGACTGGACTCACCGGCCCAGTCTGCCGCACACCGCGGGTCTGACCGCAACCGGCGACACGCCGGACTGCTAGCCGCCGAAGCTCAGCGCCTGCCGCAGGTCCACGTCGAGGCTCTCCCCGTACTGAGGATCGGGCTCGGCCCCGCCGGCGCTCAGGACGGTGCTGAAGAAGCATCTGGCGGCCGCCGCGAGTATCACGTGGAAGATCTCCGTGTCGTCGAGACCGTGATTGCGCAGCCCGAGGACGTCGGCCTCGGTGACCGAGTTGGGGTCGGCCGCGACCTTGCCCGCGAAGTCGACGACCGCGACCTCTTGCGCGGAGAGACCCGCGCTGCCGTGATCCCTCGCGATGGCCGCGACGGTCGGGGCGTCGAAGAACCTGTCCCGCAGCACCTTCCCGTGAGCGAGCCCGCAGTAGGAGGACTTCAGGGCCCGGGCTGCGGCGAGGGTCGCCAGCTCGTAGCGGCGCAGCTCCATCCCGGTTTTCACCGCACCGTTGAGCTGCTGCCACGCCAGGTAAGCCGCCGGGCTGTGCGCGAACAACCGGGTGTAGTTGGGCAGGTAGCCCATCGCCTCGGTATCCGTGCCGAACATCCGGTCCGTGTCCGGCGACTGCTCAGCCGCCCGCAGATGACTCATCCGACGCCTCCGTCCGGTCGACCGCTGACAATACGCCGCCGCGGCGCACCGGTGCTGTCCGGAAAACCGGCGCGCCGTACGGATGCCCGGTGATCGGCCACCGGATTGTTAACGTCAGCGGCATCGCCGATGCCGGGCTTCCCCTCGCCCCGGCACGGCCCCGGCCCGGACACGTCGGGGCAGGGACGATGCACGGACACGGAGGGGACATGGCCGATGGCGAGCCGGAGGAGGTGAACCGGCCCGACCGGCAGCCCCGCGCCGCCCGGGCTCACCGAGCGTGGTCCGGCACCATCCGGAGACTCCGGTGCCTCAAGGCGCGGCTGGTCGCGGTGCCCGGACGGGCGAGCGCTCGGTCGGCCGCCGTGTCCCGGCGTGCGAGGGCTCGGCTGGCTTCAGCATTCCGACGCCTGCGCCGGTGGTCCCAGACGAAGGTGCGGCGACACGGCCCTCGGCTGGTCGCGGTGTCCCGTCGAGTGTGGCGGTGGCTGCTCTCCGTCGCCCGCAAGGTGGACGCGGCGGCGAAGGAAGGCCCCGCGCCGCCCCCGCCGGAGGAGCCGATCGAGCGGCGTGAGCTGGCCGGCCCGATCACCGTCTTCGCGCGAGGGCACGTGTTCACCTTCGCGGTCCAGGCCGCGTTCACCTGGCGCGTTCAGGGCCTGCGGCCGGACCAGTTGGCCTGGTACGCCCACTACTTCGCGCCGCGGGCGATCCAGCGGCTGACCCGGATCGCCGCGGGTTTGGCCCGCACCGTCCCGCCCCACCGGGCCGACGACCTGGAGGAGCGGCTGCAACGGCTGCTCAACGAACAGGAGCCGTGGTCCTTCGAGCGCGGCGGGCACACGGTCACCTGCCGGCCCGAGGCGTGGGTACGCCTCGACGAGCGGGTCCGCCAGACCCTCCAGCCGTACTGGGAACGCATGATCGCGCTGGACTGCCGGCACGAGGAGATGCTGCGCCGCGCCCGGTACGCCGAGCAGCTCAACCAACGCTGGTCGGCGATCCTCGACGAGATGGCCGGCGCGGACGTGCCCGAGGCGCTGCGCGAGGAGTTGGCCCGGCTCCGCGAGCAGACCGTGTCCGAGCAGCGGGCCGCCGCGCAGTGGACCGGCGAGCTGCTGCGCCGACGCCGTCACAAGGCGGACCTGTTCGAACCGTCCACCGACCCCGACGCCACCCCGCGACCCCCGTCCCAGCCCGACGCCACCCCGCGACCCCCGTCCCAGCCCGACGACCGAGCCGACGGGCCGACCCAGGTTCCGCGGCCCCCGAGCCAGACCACCGGCCGGGCCGACCGGGCCACCCCCACCCCGCCGACGAGCGCGGCACAGCCGGACGACCTGGCCCCGCCGCCGAGTCCGACGGGTGGCTGAGTCGCCGGTCAGCGGCGGCTGTTCAGGATGGCGAGGGTCTCGCGGCGTACCTCGTCGGGTTCGTGGACCAGACGGCGGTGGGAGAAGCGGACGGTCAGGATGCCGGCCGTGGCGAGCAGTGCGTCGCGCCGCAGGTCGACCTCGCGCTGCCGGCGATCGCCGTGCGTGGTGGCCCCGTCGAGTTCGACGTCGACCCGCTCGCGTTCGGCGTACAGGTCGAGGTACATCGTGCGCCCACCGACCCGCATCCGCGCCTGCCGCCGGAACTCCGGCATGCCGGGTCCGGTGAAGACATTGTCGTGCCCCCAGATCTCCAGCGGACTGCGACAACCGTCGGCGAGACGACCGATCAGAATCCGCAGGCCGGTACGACCGGGCATTCGCGGCCGGGATGCGAGCACGGCACGCAGTCGCTCGGGCGTGGTGAGCCACTCGTTCACCGCCCGGATCACCGGCCCGTGGCGCTCGTCCGGCGGCAGCAGCGGCCACGACTCCACAAGCGTCGCCTCCACCCGGGTCACCTGCAAGCCGCGCCGGGTGACGGCGTAGGGACGCGAGGCGGCCGACGACTCCGCCAGGAAGCTCCGGCGGTGGTGGACGACGAGATGCCGACGGCTGCGCAGCCCTGACGTCATCGGCACGTCGAGGTGCACCGGCTCGTCGTCCGGTTGCCGGCGCAGGCCCCACACGTCCAGACCGGTCAAGCCACTGAGCGCACCGTGTCCCCGGGCCCAGACCAGTGCCGCCCGGCCGGCCAGCGGGCGCGGGACCCGGGCGAGCGCCGGAAGCGACGCGGAGGGCGTGAGCAGGGCGGCGTCGGCGAAGACCTCGGGCAGCAGGCGGACCAGGTGACCCGCACGAAGCGCGTCGTCGAGCACCCAGCGCGGCACCACGCCCAGGGCCTCCCGCCGCACCACCAGCCCGTCACCTCGCCGTACCAGCGCCTTCAGTTCCGAGTTCACGCGGCGACGGTGCCCGAGCGCCGACCGCCGCCGCAGCCCCACGGTCCCTCGCCTGTGGACAGACCGCCGACTGTGGACAACGCCCCACGCCGACTCGCCCTGTGATATGGCCTTTGATGATCGGATGATGCTGAGCTGGGCTCAGGCCTGGTTCGGACCGGCTGACCATCATCCGTACGGCCCTCGCCGCCGGGCACACTCCATGACCGGCTGACCATCATCCGTAAGCGCCCCGCCCAGCGCCCGCTCCGCCCAGCGCCCGCTCCGCCCCGCGCAGCGCTCAGCTGGGGACGTCGCGGTGGCGGAAGCCGGCCAGGCCGGCGGCGAGCAGCACCGCACCGACCCCGGTCAGCACCACCAGGGGCAGCACCGTCACCTCGACCGCCGGCACTGACGGCACGTGCGTGTACGGGGACAGGTTGAGCGCCGCCTGCGGCAGGTCGAGCACCGCGCCGAGCTGCCCCAGCAGCAGGAACCCGATCAGCGCCGTCCAGGACAGCGCCACCGACCAGCGGGGCAGGAGCCCGAAGGCCGCGGTCACCACGCCCGCGACGACGAGCAGCGCCGGCAGCCGCAGCAGCGCCGCCCCGCCCAGTTCGAGAGCGCGCCCGACCGGGTCGCCGGCGGCCAGGCCGTAGCCGAGGCCGGTCGTGACCCCGGCGAGCAGCACCAGGGCGCCCGCGCCGAGTACGGCCCCCGCCACCTGCGTCCCCAACCACCGGTGCCGGCTGACCGAGGTCGCCAGCACGGCCTCCAGAACCCCGTCGGACTCGTCGCCGCGGCCGCGCAGCAGCGCCTGCACGACGTACGCGCCGATGGTCAGCGCGAACAGCCCGAGCATCGCGGCGAGGAACGCGTCGACGAGGTCGGTGCCACCGCCCATCGCGGCGATCGCCTCGGCCGCCGCCGGGTTCTCGGCGATCATGTTGTTGACCTCGTCGGCGGCGACGCCCATCGAGATACCGAGGACCGCCACGGCGACCGCCCAGCCGAGCAGCGAGCCCCGGTTCAGCCGCCAGAGCAGGCCGGTCGGGCTGAGCAGGCCGGTCGCGGCCCGGGCCGGCCCGCGGCGGGCGGCGAGCAGCCCGGCGCCGACGTCCCGCCGGTCGGCGAGCGCGAAGGCGGCGAGCACGCCGGCCGCGAGCAGCGCCACCGGCAGCGCCAGCACCCACCAGCGCTCGTCGCCGAAGGCGCGGATCTGGTTGCCCCAGCCGAGCGGGGACAGCCAGGACGGCCAGGCGCTCTCCACCCGCAGTCCGGCGCGCTCGCCGAGGACGTCACCGGCGGCGCGGAGCAGGAACGCCACGCCGACGGTGGCCGCCGCGAGCGCGTTGGCACCGCGCGAGGTGGTCGAGAGCTGGGCGGTGACCGCGGCGACGGCGGTGAACGCGACGCCGACCCCGGCGATGGCGCCGGCCGCGGCGAGCGACCCGGCCAGCGGCAGGCCGGTCGCGGCGAACGACAACCCGAGGAGTACGCCGGCGGCCAGGTTCGCGCCGACGACCACGATCAGCGCTGCGGTGAGCAGCGCGTGCCGGCCGACGACGGCGGCGCCGAGCAGCTCGGCCCGGCCGGTCTCCTCGTTCTGCCGGGTGTGCCGGACGACCGCGAACGTGCTGAGCAGCGCGGCGAGCAGGGCCAGGGTGATGTACGTCTCGGCGACCACCACGGCGCCCAGGTCGGCGCTGACGATCGGCCCGTTGAAGGCGCGGGCGACGACGCTGGTGGCGGCGGTCTCGGCGTACAGGATCCGGGACTGCTCGTCGGGGTAGACGCCGGCGACGCTGCCGGCGAGGGCGACGCCGAGCAGCGGTGTGCCGAGCACCCAGATGCCGAGCTTGACCCGGTCGCGGCGCAGGGCGAGCCGGGCCAGCCGGCCGGTCCCGGCGTACGCGCTCATCGACCCTGCTCCGCGGCGGTCGCGGCCAGGCGGCCGTTCGCAGCGCCGTCGTAGTGCCGCAGGAACAGTTCCTCCAGCGTGGGCGGGGCGCTTGTCAACGCCCGCACCTCGAAGCGGACCAGGTGGGCGAGCAGACCGTCGAGGTGCTCCGGCTCGACCTCGAGCTTGACCCGCCCGTCGACCGGACGGACCTCGTGCACGCCGGGCAGGTTCTCGACGCCGGTGAGCGGGCGCGCCGTCTCGACGGTGACCGTGGTGCGGGCAAGGTGCCGCAGCTCGGTGAGCGTGCCGGACTCGACGGTGCGGCCGGCCCGGATGATGCTGACCCGGTCGCAGAGGGCCTCGACCTCGGCGAGGACGTGGCTGGAGAGCAGTACGGTGGCGCCGTCGCCGGTGAGCCGCCGCACCTCCTCCTGGAACACCGCCTCCATCAGCGGGTCGAGGCCGGAGGTCGGCTCGTCCAGCACGTACAGCTCCACGTCGGAGGCGAAGGCGGCGACGATCGCCACCTTCTGCCGGTTGCCCTTGGAGTACGCGCGGCACTTCTTGGTGGGGTCGAGGTCGAACCGCTCGAGCAGCTCGTCGCGGCGGCGCCGGTCCAGCCCGCCGCGCAGCGACCCGAACAGGTCGATGGCCTCGCCGCCGGAGAGGTTGGGCCACAGGCTCACGTCGCCCGGCACGTACGCGAGCCGGCGGTGCAGCGCCACCGCGTCGCGCCAGGGGTCGGCGTCGAGCAGCCGGACCTCGCCGGCGTCGCGGCGCAGCAGCCCGAGCAGGACCCGGATGGTGGTGGACTTGCCGGAGCCGTTGGGCCCCAGGAAGCCGTGCACCTCCCCCGCCTCGACCCGCAGGTCGAGCCCGTCGAGCGCGCGGACCGTACCGAAGCTCTTGACCAGGCCGTCGATCTGGATGACGGGCATGGCACCTCCTGTGGCAGCCGGTTCGTCACGCCAAGGGTACTGACCGCCGGTCAGCATGTTCAACCCGGCGGTCAGTGCGGCGGCTACGCTGGCGGCATGACCGCCGAGGCGCCCGACGACACCCGCAGCCGGATCCTGCGGGTCGCGCTGGACCTGTTCAGCCAGTACGGCTACCAGCGCACCTCGCTGCGGCAGATCGCCGAACGGCTGCGGCTGACCAAGGCCGCCATCCTCTACCACTTCCCGACCAAGGAGGACCTGCTCACCGCGTTGAGCGAGCCGCTGCTGGTCGACCTGGAGGCCCTTCTGGACCGGGCCGGGGCGCTGCCGACGGCGCAGGCGCGCGAGCTGCTGCTCCCCGGCTGGGTCGACACCCTGCTGGCGCACCGCCGCTCGCTCGGCATGCTCATGCACGACCTCGCGATCGTCAGCCGCGGCGCGACCTACCACCGGCTCATGCGCATCGCCATGCGGGCCAACGAGATCGTGGCCGGCCCGGACGCCGGGCTGCGGGAGCGGGTCCGCGCCGTGCAGGCGATCGCCATGTGCAGCGACCCGGTCGTCTTCTTCGTCGACGTACCCGAGGAGACCCTGCGGGCCGACATGCTCGACGGCGTACGCCGGCTGCTGGGTGAGACCGGCGGCGCCGGGCCGGGCGGCGGCGCGGAGCCGGCGGCGGACGTCGCGCGCGGGCCGGGCCGGCGGCGGCCGGGACGTCCCCGGTCGATGGGGCCGGAGCAGGTGCGCGCCGCCCGGCGGCTGCACGACGCCGGCACCCACTCGGTGGACGAGATCGCCGCTGCGCTGGGGGTCTCCCGGGCGACGGTGTACCGGCACCTGACGCCGCACGGCGCAGAATAATGAGACAGGTTTCGCGACGGTTTTGCGACTGGGCGCCGACCGGGTTTGAGCTGGGCACACCCGGGTAGCCGACGCGCCCGTCCTGCGGACGGGACCGGGTCACGCACCCGGGTGGCCGGCACGACGGGACGGTGGACGCATGGCTCCGGTGTCGACCGGGTCGGACGGGTTCTGACCATGTGCGGCATCAGCGGGGAGGCGCGGTTCGACGGGTCGGTGCCGGACGCCGACGCGGTGGCCCGGATGAGCGAGGCGATGCGCTCACGCGGGCCCGACGGCGAAGGGCTGTGGAGCGACGGCTGGGTGACCCTCGGGCACCGACGGCTCACCATCATCGACCTCTCCGACGCCGGCGCACAGCCGATGGTGCGCGAGGACCTGGGCCTCGCGCTTGTCTTCAACGGCTGCGTCTACAACTACCCGGAGCTGCGCGAGGAGCTGCGCGCCGCCGGGCACACCTTCCGCTCCACCAGCGACACCGAGGTCATCCTGGTGGCGTACGCGCAGTGGGGCGAGGCGTTCGTCGACCACCTGGTCGGCATGTTCGCCATCGGGCTGGTCGACCGTACCCGGCGGCGGCTGGTGCTGGCCCGCGACCGGCTCGGCATCAAACCGCTCTACCTGACCGAGACCCCCGGTCGGCTGCGGTTCGCCTCGACACTTCCCGCGCTGCTGCGCGGCGGCGACGTCGACACCGGCATCGACCCTGTCGCCCTGCACCACTACCTGTCCTGGCACTCGATCGTCCCGGCGCCCCGGACCGTGCTGCGCGGCGTCCGCAAGCTGCCGCCCGCGACGCTGCGGGTCGTCGAAGCCGACGGGCGCTGCCGCGAGCGTGTCTACTGGCAGCCGGAGTACACCCGCGACCCCGCCCACTCCGGCATGGACGCCCGCGACTGGCAGGCGGCCGTCGGCGGCGCGCTGCGCACGGCGGTACGCCGCCGGCTGGTGGCCGACGTCCCGGTCGGGGTGCTGCTCTCCGGCGGGCTGGACTCCAGCCTCATCGTGGCGCTGCTCGCCGAGGCCGGCCAGCACCACCTGCGTACCTTCAGCATCGGGTTCGACAGCCGGGGCGGCGAGGCCGGCGACGAGTTCGGGTTCTCCGACCTGGTGGCCCGCACATACGACACCGACCACCAGCGGATCCGGCTCGCCGACGACGACCTCGTGCCGGCCGTACGGGCGACCGTCGGCGCGATGACCGAACCGATGGGCAGCCACGACGTGGTGGCCTTCCACCTGCTCAGCGAACAGGTCGCCCGGCACGTCAAGGTGGCCCAGTCGGGGCAGGGCGCCGACGAGGTGTTCGCCGGGTACGGCTACCACCAGCCCCTCGCCACGGTGCCCCGCGACGGCGCCGCCGAGGCGTTCGCGGCGGTGTTCTTCGACCGCGACCACGCCGAGCTGACCCGGGTGGTCAACCCGGCGTACGCCTGCGACCGGGACGCCAGCCGCGAGCTGCTCGTCACCGAGCTGGCCGCGCCCGGCGCCGGGACCGCGCTGGACGCGGTCCTGCGGCTGGACACCCACCGGATGCTTCCCGACGACCCGGTCAAGCGGGTGGACAGCATGAGCATGGCGTGGGGGTTGGAGGTGCGTACCCCGTTCCTGGACCAGGACCTGGTGGCGCTGGCGGCGGCCTGCCCGCCGGAGCACAAGGTGGCGCAGGGCGGCAAGGGCGTGCTCAAGGAGGTGGCCCGGGAGGTGCTGCCGGCCGAGGTCATCGACCGGCCGAAGGGCTACTTCCCGGTGCCGGCGCTGCGCAACGTCGACGGCGCGGTACGCGAGCTGATCGTCGACGCGCTGCGCGCGCCGGCCGCGCGGGAGCGGGCCCTCTTCCGGCCGACCTACGTCGAGCAGTTGCTCGCCGACCCGGACGCCGCGCAGGCGGCGGCCGGCAGCAACAAGCTGTGGCAGCTCGGCCTCCTGGAACTGTGGCTGCAAACCCACAGGGTGTAAGGAAGGGCCCCCTGTTAACGCCTGGCGTTGTAGAAGGGCCCCTTGTTAACACGCGGGCACCGGGCGGGTCTGCGCCGCCAGGTGGTCCAGCACTGCGCGTACGTCGCAGTCGGTCCGCTCCAGGATGCGGCGCTGCCGTGCGGCGCCGTTGCCCTCGGCGCGGACCCGGGCCAGTTGGTCGAGCACGTACCGGTGGTCGCCGTGGCGCACCAGCGCCGGCGCGACGGTGGCGAACAGGTCGTCGACCAGGTCCCAGGCCGGCCGGGCGTGGCCGGAACGCAGGTCGATGAGGTCGCCGTCGAGCCCGTCGTGGGCGGCCCGCCAGTGCGCCGCGGAGACCAGGCAGTCGCGGATCCGGGGCGCGGGAACCCCGGCGCGGACGTCGTCGGTCACGGTCGCGACGAGCGCCCGCACCAGGCCGGCGACCAGCACGGTGTCGTCGACCGTAGGGCACACGTCGCCGACCCGGACCTCCACCGTGGGGTACGCGGCGGACGGGCGCGCGTACCAGTAGACCATCCCGGCGTCCAGCATGATGCCCGCCTTGATCAGGTCCTCGACGGTGGCGTCGTAGTCCGCGACCGACTCGAAATGGGGAGTCGGCCCGATGCTGGGCCAGCGCTCCAGCTGCATCGACCGCCAGCTCGCGTGCCCGGTGTCGCGCCCGTCGTGCAGCGGCGAGTTCGCGGTGATCGCCTGCACCACCGGCAGCCAGGGGCGCAGGTGGTTGCAGATCTGGACGGCCAGCTCCCGGTCCGGCACGCCGACGTGCACGTGGCAGCCGCACACCGCCGGGTCGTGGGCGACCGGCCCGAACCGCCGGGACATCGCGTGGTAGCGGGGTTTGTCCGGTACGGTCCGGTGCGCCTCGTTCACCGGCGTGGCCCCGACGGCGACGAGGCGGGCACCGGCGGCCTCGGCCGCGTCGGCGGCGGCCGTACGCAGCGCCACCAGGTGCTTCCGCAGCTCGGCCAGGTCCGCCGAGACCGGCGTGACCATCTCGATCATGCTGTGCCGGAACTCCTGGCGGCTCTGGTCGCGCGCCGTGCCGGACAGCCGGTCGAGCACCCCGTCGGCGACCGGCATGCTCTCGCCCGTCCCGGGGTCCAGCAGCAGGTACTCCTCCTCGACGCCGAGGGTGAGCGTGGCCAGGTCGGGCGGTGCGGTGGCCGGACGGTACGTCATGGGCGGTCGGCGTCCGTTCGTCGGGCGGCGCGCCGGGCGCCGCGCTGCCGGTGCTCCCCCGCGTTCCCGGTGGCCGCAGGGGGAAACGCTGCCGGCGAGGTGTTAAGAAGGGGCCCTTCCGCTACCGCAGGCGTTAAAAAGGGGCCCTTCCTTCCATCAGCGCTCGCTAAGATAAGTTGGGGCTGATATAAAGGGTTCGTGCACGCGTTCGATGTGCTCGGCGACCCGGTCCGTCGCCGGATCCTCGAGTTGCTCGTCGACGGCGAGCTGGCCGCCGGCGACCTGGTCGAGGTCGTGCGGGCGGAGTTCGGGATCTCCCAGCCGGCCGTGTCCCAGCATCTGCGGGTGCTGCGGGACAGCGGCTTCGCCACCGTGCGGGCGGCGGGCACGCGGCGGTTGTACGCCCTGGACGCCCGCCCGCTGCGCGAGGTCGACAACTGGCTGGAGAACTTCCGCCGGTTCTGGACCAACCCGTTGCAGGCCCTGGCCACCGAGCTGGCCCGCGGTCAGCGCGAACGGCGGCTGCGCGGGCAGCCTCCCCCCGATGACAGGAGTGAATGATGATCGACGCCACCAGCCAGATCAGCAAGGTGCGCCGCCAGCTCGGCCGGCGCGTCCTCGAGGCCGGCGAGGCCCGGGTGATGACCGTCAGCCAGACGTACGACGCGTCCGTGGAGGACGTGTGGGACGCCTGCACCAACCCGGAACGCATCCCCCGCTGGTTCATGCCGGTCTCCGGGGACCTGCGGCTGGGCGGCCGCTACCAGCTGGAGGGCAACGCCGGCGGCACGGTGGAGCGCTGCGACCCGCCGAAGGGCTTCGCCGCCACGTGGGAGTTCGGGGACGAGGTCAGCTGGATCGAGCTGCGGCTCGCACCGGTGGAGGACGGGCGGACCCGGTTCGAGCTCGACCACGTCGCGCACGTCGACGACGACCGCTGGGCGCAGTTCGGCCCCGGGGCGGTCGGCGTCGGCTGGGACCTGGCGCTGCTCGGCCTCGCGACCTACCTGGCCGCGGACGGGTCGGGCGTCACGCCGGAGCAGGCCGCCGAGTGGTCCGCCTCCGACGAGGGCCGCCGGTTCATGACGGCCAGCAGCGAGCAGTGGTGCGCGGCGAGCATCGCCGACGGCACCGACCCGGACGCCGCCCGGGCCGCCGCCGAGCGCACCACCGCCTTCTACACGGGCGCCCCGGAGGCCTGACCGTTCCGGACCCGTCCGGGCAGGCCGGCGGGGACCGCGGCGGGCGGCCGGCGGCCGGGTAACGTTCGGCGGCATGACCGGCACCGCGTACTCGCACTGCTCCTACTGCGGCACGGCCTACCCGCCGGCCGCCGGGTGGCCGCGGGTCTGCGTGGCCTGCGGGCAGACCGTCTGGCGCAACCCGCTGCCGGTCGCGGTGGCGGTGCTGCCGGTGCGGACCGACGCGGGCCTGGGTGTGGTGGTCGTCCGCCGCGACATCGAGCCGGCACGGGGGCGGCTCGCGCTGCCGGGGGGCTTCGTCGAGTACGGGGAGGAGTGGCGGGACGCCCTGGTGCGGGAGCTGCACGAGGAGACCGGCCTGCTCGCCGACCCGGCCGACGCGACGCTGTTCGCGGTGCACAGCGCCCCGGCCGGGGGGACGATGATGGTCTTCGGTGAGCTGCCCGCCCGGCCCGCCGCGTCGCTGCCGCCGTCGGCGCCCACCGAGGAGGCGACCGAGTGGCTGGTGCTCACCGAACCGGTCGAGCTGGCGTTCGACACTCACACCCGGGTCCTGGCCGACTTCCTCGCCCGGCACGCCGGCTGAGCGGCCCGGCTCAACCGGCCAGGTAGCGGGCGGGCACCGCGTCGGTCAGCCAGACGCCGTTGGCGCTGCGGTAGAAGACGTGGCCGTCGCGGGCCATGCCGGCGGCGTCCACGGTCAGCACCACGGTGGGACCGGTCCGCCGTGTCCCCACCCGCCGCGCGGTCTCCACGTCCGGCGAGAGGTGTACGTGGTGCCGCCCGCCCCGGTGCAGCCCGGCGGCTCGGATCGAGTCGAGAGCGGCCGCGCCGGTGCCGTGGTAGAGCAGCGCGGGCGGGTCCGCCGGCGCCAGCCCCAGGTCGACCGGGACGGAGTGCCCCTGGTTGGCGCGGATGCGCTCCACGCCGTCCGGGCCGCGCTCCACCGCGAACCGCTGCTTGTCGTTGCTCACGACGACGGCGTCGAGGTCGGCCCGGCGGATGCGCAGCGCGGCGAGAAGGTCGTCGACCGGCACCCAGCCGGCCTCGTCGAGGGCCAGCCCGACGCGGTCCGGGCGGTGCCGCAGGGCGAGGGACATCCGCTTGCTCAGCCGGACCAGTTCCTGACGATCCACGGCGACATTGTCACCTGTCGGGCGGCCCACCGGCGCCCGCCGGTCCGGTCGTGGCGGTGTCGACCGGGGGCCGGTGCCACGGCAGGCGTGAGCGCCGCGGGACCGGGTAGACGGCCGGCGCGGCCCGGGCGGCCGTGCCGCCACGCCGTACGGCCTCCGGGGGTGCCGATGCCGGACCCGCCAGCACCGCCGACGGACGACGTCGTGGAGCTGCGCGTGCACGGCGTCTCCGGCGCCAGCGCGGAACAGGTGCTGGACCGGCCGAATCTGACCCAGGTCGCGGGTGACCGCAACGGCGGTTTCTTCCGGCCCCGCCCCGGCTATCCGGACACGCACGGGCCGGGTGGCGTGGTCCTGGAGGCGTACCGGTGGAGCGACCTGCCGTCGGGCACCGCGGTCCGGACCCTGTCGCTTGTGTTCCTGCTGCCGTTCATGCTCTGCAACGTGGCGTTCTGGATGCGCCCGGCCGGCACGGGCGCCCGGGAACTCCTCGTCAAGGCGCTCTGCCGCCTGCTGGCGCTGCTGCTGACCGCGCTGTACGTGCTCTCGGTCGCCGGCGTGGCGCTGGACCTGGTCGCCTGGAAGTGCATGGCGTCGTCACGCTGCCTGGCCGGGCGGAGCTGGCTGTCCTGGCTGGGCGGGCAACCGGTCGGCCTGCGGCTGGCGGTGCTCGCGCTCGTGCCGGCCGCGGCGATCGGGCTGGTGTGGTGGCTGGGTGCGCGGCCCGCGCAGACCTTCGAGGCCTTCCGCACGCCGCCGACCAGCACGGTGTCCGCGCACCAGCTCGCCGCGGTCGGTCAGTGGGACGCCGCGCCGGTGGTCTGGCGGCTGCGTGCGATCCACGTCACCGCCGCGTTCGCCACCCTGGACGCCGTCCTGCTCAGCGCCCGCGCCGGCGGCGGCGGCGCCTCCAGCGTCGCTGTCGTCCTGGGCGTGCCGGCCGGCGCCGTACTGGCCACCTGCGCCGTCCTGGTCTGCTGGCACGCCGCCATCACCCCGCCCGCGCCGGGCCGGGTCGACCGGCTGATCCGGATCCTGCGGGCGTTCGCCTGCGTGCTCACCGCCGTGGTCCTGGTGGCGGTCGGCACCGACCCCGCGCCCTGGCGGTCCGGCGCCGGCCTGCCCGGGTACGCCGTGACGGTGGCCGGGATGTTCGCCGCCCAGACCCTCCTTCTGCTCGTGCTCTGGGCGGCGGTGCTGTGGGCCCGGACCGGGACCGGTGGCGGCCGGCCGCTGCGGGCGCTCGGCGCGCCGGTGCTCGGCGCGGTGGCGACCGGGCTCGCGGTGGCGTTCTCCGCCGAACTGGTCTACCGGGCGGCGGACCTGCTGGACCGCACCGACCCGGGGGCCGAGCCGATCGCCGTCGGCCCGCCGCTGGCGTACAAGTGGGCGATCTTCGGGTTCTTCCTCGCGGTGCTGGGCGCGTCGGCGCTCGCCGCCGTGGTGGGCGTGCTGACCCGGCGCGCCCGGTGCCGGGCGGCCACGGCGATCACCGGGCGGGACTTCCCGGACGCGCCGCCGGGCGCCGCGCCGCGCCTGCGACAGGTCCAGCGGGCGATCGCGCGGGCCCGCTTCACGGAGCGGCTGGTCCCGCTGGCCATCTCGTACGCCTGGCTCGCCGGCTTCGGCATGGCGACAAGCACCGTGGGCCTGCTGGGTCTGGAACCGGGCACCCTCATCGAGGGGTGGCTCGAGATCCCCGCCGCGTTTGTGCACTTCGGGATCGCCACGGGCAGCTGGGTGATCGCCGCGCTGGTGCTGGCGCTGGTGATCGGCGGGCTCTTCGCGTACCGGACGGCCGAGTTCCGCCGGTACGTCGGCGTGCTGTGGGACCTGGGCACGTTCTGGCCCCGGATGGCGCACCCGTTCGCCCCGCCCTGCTATGCGGAGCGGGCGGTGCCGGAGCTGGCCCGCCGGATCGCGTACCTGACCGGCCAGGGTCACCGGGTGCTGCTCACCGGACACAGTCACGGCTCGGTGCTGCTGGCCGCGACCGTGCTCCAGCTGGAGCCGGGTGCGGGCGATCGGGTGGCGCTGCTGACGTACGGGTCGCCGCTGCGCCGCCTCTACTCGCGGTGGTTCCCCGCGTACGTGAATCCGGAGGTGCTGGACGAGATCGGCGGGCGGGTGGGCTGGCGGTGGCTCAACCTGTGGCGGGACACCGACCCGCTCGGGGGGTGGATGTTCTCGCCGCACCGGCCGGGCGAGCCGACGGTCGTCGCCGGGCCGGCGGGCGTGGTGGACCGCCGGCTGCGCGACCCGGCGGACGTGGTGGTCCCGCCCGACGACAGTGTCCCGCCGCCGATCCTCGGCCACTGGCCGGCCGAGTCCGACCCGCGCTTCGCCGACGCCGTACGGGAGCTGGTGGACCGGCTGCGCCGGTCGCCCTGACCGGCGGCATATCCTGCACCGGGTGAGCAGCCGGAAGCCGGAACGCACGCTGATCGCCGCCAACAAGAAGGCCCGGCACGACTACACCGTCCTCAAGACGTACGAGGCGGGGATCGTGCTCGCCGGCACGGAGGTGAAGTCGCTGCGTGCGGGGCGGGCGTCGCTTGTGGACGCGTTCGCGCAGGAGCGCGACGGTGAGCTGCTGCTCTACGGGCTGCACATCGCCGAGTACGGCTACGGCACCTGGACCAACCACGCGCCCCGGCGCACCCGAAAGCTGCTGCTGCACCGGGTCGAGATCGACCGGATCCGGGAGAAGCTGCGCGACGGCGGGATCACGCTGGTGCCGCTGTCGATGTACTTCGCCAACGGCTGGGCCAAGGTGGAGCTGGCCCTGGCCCGGGGGAAGCGGTCGTACGACAAGCGGCAGGCGCTCGCCGAACGCGACGCGCAGCGGGAGATCGCCCGCGAGTTGGGCCGCCGCCTCAAGGGCCGCCGGCAGCGCGACCGGTGACCCGCACGCGGTCGGCGGGGTGCCGCCCCCGCCGGCCGCCAGGGGCAGTCGGGTCAGGCCTTCGCGCAGACCGCGCAGGTGCCGAAGATCTCCAGGGTGTGGCCCACGTCGGTGAAGCCGTGCTCGGCGGCCACCTGCTCGGCCCAGCGCTCCACCGCCGGGCCGGCCACCTCGACCGTCCGGCCGCAGGAGCGGCAGACCAGGTGATGGTGGTGGCGGCTCTGGCTGCACCGGCGGAACAGCTGCTCGCCGCCGGGCAGCCGCGTGGAGTCGATCTCACCGGCGTCGACCAGGAGCTGAAGGGTGCGGTAGACCGTGGTCAAGCCGACCCGGGCGTCCCGGTCGCACAGCATCCGGTGCAGCTGCTGCGCCGTGTGGAAGCCCTCGACCTCCCGGAGCAGCGCGAGCACCTCGGCGCGCTGCCGGGTGTTCCGGGTCACGTTCGGGATCGCCTGCGTCACCGTGCTACCGCCATCTCCCCTGTCCGGACCGCCTCTCGGCCCCCACCCTCGGCTGCCCCCCATTATGCGCACCCACCCCCACCCCCTGTCGATCATGGAGTCGTGGTGGGCGTTTCGGCCGGTTTCGCCGCTGTTGTCAGGCACCACAACTCCATGATCGCCGCGTGGGTGGGGGGTTGTGGGTGCTAGGGGATGGGCAGGGTGGGGGTTGCGGGTGCTAGGGGTGGGGGGCTTTTTGGCTGGGGTTTGCGGCGGTAGGGTGATCCGGTGGCGAGGTTCCGGATCGGGGAGGCGGCTGAGCTGCTCGGCGTGAGCACCGACACCGTGCGCCGGTGGGTCGACGCCGGGCGCCTGCGGGCGGCCCGGGACGAGCACGGCCACCGGACGGTCGACGGAGTCGACCTCGCCGCGTTCGCCCGCGCGCAGGCGGCCGAGCCGGACGAGCGGGCCGACGCCTCGTCGGCCCGCAACCGGCTGCGCGGCATCGTCGTGAACGTCGTCAAGGACACGGTGATGGCACAGGTCGACATCCAGGCCGGCCCGTTCCGGATCGTCTCCCTGATGAGCCGCGAGGCGGTCGACGAGCTGGACCTGCGGGTCGGGTCGCTCGCCGTCGCCGTCGTCAAGTCGACGACCGTGGTGGTCGAGCGGGCCGCACCGGCCGGCGCCCGGGGAAAGGCCACGCCGTGAGAGGACGCTGGGCGCGTACCGTCGTCGCGGGTGTCACCGCCACCGCGGCGCTGGCCGCCTGCGCAGGCGGCGGCGGTTCGGCGGGCGGCGACGGAACCGGGACGGTGACGGTCTTCGCCGCGGCGTCGCTCACCGAGTCGTTCACCCGGATCGGGCGGGACTTCGAGGCCGCCAACCCGGGCACCACCGTGGTGTTCAACTTCGCCGGCAGCTCGTCCCTCGCCACGCAGATCGTCGAGGGCGCGCCGGCCGATGTCTTCGCCTCCGCCGCACCCCGCAACATGGCCACCGTCGCCGAGGCCGGCGACATCGACGGCGAACCGACCGTCTTCGCCCGCAACCAGCTCGTGATCGCGGTCGCGCCGGGCAACCCGTTGCGCGTCGGCGCCCTCGCCGACCTGACCCGGCCCGGGCTGAAGGTGGCGCTCTGCGCCGAGCAGGTCCCCTGCGGGTCGGCGGCCCGCACCGCCCTGGACGCCGCCGGTGTCGCCCTGACCCCGGTGACCGTCGAGCAGGACGTGAAGGGCGCCCTGGCCAAGGTGCGCCTGGGCGAGGTGGACGCCGCGCTCGTCTACCGCACCGACGCGCGGGCCGCCGCGGACGTCGTCGCGGTGGAGTTCCCCGAGTCCGCGCGGGCCGTCAACGACTACCCGGTCGCCGTCCTCGCCGACGCGCCGAACCCGACCGGGGCCCGAGCGTTCGTGGCCCACGTACGCTCGGCGCAGGCTCAGGCGGTGCTCGCCGAGGCCGGGTTCCAGGCGCCGTGACGACCCTCGACCGGGCCCCGCGACCGCCGGTCGGGAGCCGTCGGCGTGGCGGCGCCCGGATACCGCTGGGCCTGCTGCTGCCGGCGGTGCTCGGCCTGGCCTTCCTGATCCTGCCACTGGCCGGCCTGCTGGCCCGTACGCCGTGGAGCACCCTCCCGCAGCGGCTTGCCGAGCCGGGTGTGCTCACCGCGCTGCGGCTGTCGCTTGTCACGGCGACCCTGGCGACCCTGCTCTGCCTGGTGCTGGGGGTGCCGCTGGCGTGGCTGCTGGCCCGGGTGGAGTTCCCCGGCCGACGGCTGGTCCGCGCCCTCGTCACCGTGCCGCTGGTGCTCCCGCCGGTGGTCGGCGGGGTGGCGCTGCTGCTGGTGTTCGGGCGGCGCGGCCTGCTCGGCGGGTGGCTCGACCAGACCTTCGGGATCACCCTGCCGTTCACCACCGCCGGGGTGGTGCTCGCGGAGGCGTTCGTCGCGATGCCCTTCCTGGTCATCGCGGTGGAGGGGGCGCTGCGCGGCGCCGACCACCGGTACGAGGAGGCCGCGGCGACGCTCGGCGCCGGCCGGTGGACGACGTTCACCCACGTCACCGTGCCGCTGGTGGCACCGGGCCTGGCCGCCGGCGCGGTGCTCTGCTGGGCGCGCGCCCTGGGCGAGTTCGGTGCGACGATCACCTTCGCCGGCAACTTCCCGGGCCGGACGCAGACCATGCCGCTCGCGGTCTACCTGGCGCTGGAGACGGACGTGCAGGCCGCCGTCGTGCTCAGCCTGATCCTGCTCGTCGTCTCGGTCGCCATCCTGGCCGCGCTGCGCGACCGGTGGATCACGTCGCCGTGACCGCGGACCTGCTCGACGCGCACCTGGTGGTGGACCGGGGCGGCTTCCGGCTGGACGTGCCGCTGCGGGTGGCCGCCGGCGAGGTGGTGGCGCTGCTCGGCCCGAACGGCGCCGGCAAGACGACGGCCCTGCGGGCTCTCGCCGGCCTGCAGCCGCTGACCGCCGGCCACGTCGCCGTCGGCGGCGCCGACCTGGACCGGCCGGACCGGCGCGCGTTCACGCCGACCGAGCGGCGGTCGGTCGGCGTGGTCTTCCAGGACTATCTGCTGTTTCCGCACCTGAGCGCGCTCGACAACGTGGCCTTCGGGCCGCGCCGGCGCGGCGCCGACCGGCGGTCGGCGCGGCGGACGGCCCGTGACTGGTTGGCCCGGGTGGATCTGGCCGAGCACGCCCACCGGCGGCCCCGGCAACTCTCCGGCGGTCAGGCGCAACGGGTGGCGCTGGCCCGGGCGCTCGCGGTGGAGCCGGCGCTGCTGCTGCTGGACGAGCCGCTCGCCGCCCTGGACGCGCGTACCCGGCTGGACACCCGCGCCGAGCTGCACCGGCACCTCACCGCCCATCCCGGCGTCGCCGTGCTGGTCACGCACGACCCGCTCGACGCGCTGGTGCTCGCCGACCGGCTGGTGATCGTCGAGGGCGGCCGGGTGGTGCAGGAGGGGGACGCGGCCGCCATCACCGCCCGGCCGCGCACGGACTACGTCGCCCGGCTGGTCGGCCTGAATCTGCACCGGGGCCGGGCCGAGGGGCACCACGTCCGGGTCGCCGACGGGCTCGTCCTCACCGTCGCCGACCGTCTCGACGGGGACGCCTTCGTCGCGTTCCGGCCCTCGGCGGTGGCCCTGCACCCGGGCCGGCCCGACGGCAGCCCGCGCAACACCTGGCCCGCCACCGTGGCGGGGGTGCAGCGGCACGGCGACAACCTGCGTGTGCAGCTGGACGGGCCGATCGCGGTCGCCGCGGACGTGACCCCGGCCGCCGCGGCGGCGCTGCGCCTCGCCCCCGGCCAGCCGGTGTGGGCGGCCGTGAAGGCGGCGGAGACGCACGCGTACCCGGCGGTGTGACGGCGCCGGCCGCTCGCACGGCCCGGTCGGCGCGGAAGCGTCGCGCTCGGTCGGCGCGGAAGCGTCGCGCTCGGTCGGCGCGGAAGCGTCGCGCTCGGTCGGCCTGCCGGCTCCGGGAGCCGCGGCTCAGCCTGAATCCACCGGTACTCGGCTTGGGTGCGGGCGTGTCGAGTGAATGAGGGTGCTCCTGACCAGGAGGATCACGGTTACCACACCAATT